>JABIVN010000024.1 GCA_018667205.1 Gammaproteobacteria bacterium
AGTTCTCACCACGCCAAAAAAACACGCCAATGTGCTGATGCACATCATGGGTTTTTTCAAGGAATCGCTCGCTGCGGGTGACAAGGCTGAACTCCTGCGCCTGATCGACACGCATCGAGAAGGGTTGGTTCCGGTGATCGTGCCGATTACGTTGATAAATTACTTTAGAAAACGGCACCCGAATGCTTATATTGACGGCCAAATATACTTGGAACCCCATCCGCCAGAGCTAATGTTGCGAAATATGCTTTAGGCCACGATTTGTGTCACGATAGGATGATGAAAGTGACGCCTCTTACCCCGCATATCGGGGCAGAAATCAGGGATATAAATTTATCACGCCCTGTTGATAACGAAACCTTTGCTGGTATCCACCAAGCGTTTCTTGATTGGGGTGTGCTGGTTTTTCGGGATCAGACGTTGACCAGGGATGAACACAAGGCCTTTGCCCGTAGATTCGGCAAGTTGCATACCCATCCGATGAATTATAAAGGAACCGGCGAGCCTGAAGTGCTAGTGGTAAAGACCACAAAGGACTCTGCCTATACGGCCGGAAATGGCTGGCACACAGACGTCACCTGCGATGAGTATCCGCCGATGGGTTCTATGCTTTATATGAAGCAGGTCCCCGGTTATGGGGGCGGCGATACGATGTATGCGGACATGTACTTGGCCTATGAAATGCTCTCCGAAACGATGAAAGAACTTCTGAGTGGCTTGATCGGGGTGCATGATGGGGCGCTCCCCTATGTCGGCGCCTACAAAAGCACGCCACCTGAAGGCGGCTACCCGAAAAATGAGCACCCCGTGGTGGTGACCCATCCGGACACCGGCAGGAAGGTGCTGTACGTAAATTCCGGGTTCACGTCACATATCAAGGGCTTGAATCCAGGCGAATCGAAAGCGCTGCTAGGTTTCCTCTTCGATCATATTGCGACCGTACCTAGATTAACATGTCGCGTGAGTTGGGAGCCTGGCACCCTGACGTTCTGGGATAATCGTTGCACGCAGCATCATGCGATATGGGATTACTATCCTCATGAGCGCTACGGCGAACGGGTTTCCATTGTTGCAGACGAACGACCCGTTACTTAACGTTAGATTCGATAATCGCTGATTTGTATTTCGTCCCCGATGTTCGCGTAATCACCCGCCGATCTTGCAGACCGGAACTCACCCCAGTTTACGGGCCGATAGAGCGGCCTATCGTTAGTTTGTGGAACGCAATGAGTAGAAAAACCAGGGTTCATAAAGAAAGCCGCGCTAAAGCGGTCTTGTTGGCGGTTAGCCAGAACACGGTGTAGCGGTGCCTTGTAGCGATCGTTGGACCATACCTGGACAAGGTCACCGACATTGATAATCAGACTGTCATTCTCGTTGGCAATGGTGGTCCAGGTGTCGTTATGACGTACCTGCAGGCCGGAGACTTCATCCTGCAGTAACACCGTTACCGCGCCAGCGTCCGTGTGGTGGTAAATCCCCAGGTGTCCCTCGGTAGGAAAATCTTCTTCCGGGGCTGCGGGCGTTTCGCAAACGGGATAGTGGTTCAGCCGAAGGAAACTGGAATTATCGTGTGTGAAATGTTGCGCTAATGAAGTCTCGGGTAGTCGAAGGGACTGCATAATGGATTCGAGCAATGTCAGGCTGAGCGTTTCGCACAGGTGGTGCCATTGAAGCATCGTGTCACGAAACGCCGGTAGTTTTTCAGGCCAGGGGGTTTGACTTTGATCATGTGGACCAGTTTGGTCCACGCTAAGGTCAAAAATTTCTTTCCAGTCCTGCTTGTTCTTCGTGAGCTCTTTATCGAAGTAGCCCCACGAGTTTTTCTCTGTTCGTGATAGTTGTTTCTTTTCTTCGTGAGGCAGCTCAAAAAATACTTTCATTGCTGCCAGCAACTTGTCCGTTACTCCCTTCTCAAGGTCCAGCTCAACCAGCCGAAAAAACCCCCAGTACCTGCAGGCATCCGCAAGACTTTCGATGGTTTCACTGTTATTCGTCTTCAGTTCACGAAGACTGATGCTTGGAATTTGTTTCATTGAGTCAGAGGCCATACAATCGAGGTCGTTCGCATAAATTCAGCAAAGGTAAAAGTAACGCTTATGTCGATAAAAGAACAGCAATCTCCAATTACTTCAACACAAAATGGTCTTGTTCTTGGGCGGGCAAAAAATGGGGTCCTGTTGTTTAATGGCATTCCGTATGCCGAACCCCCGGTTGGGGATCGGCGGTTTAAGCGACCGGTTTCCCCGGCATCCTGGGATGATATTCGTGATGCAACACGGTTCGGGCCAGCTGCCCCGCAGTTGCCTTCGGGAGGCATGACTGACGCTGTACCCGTTAACTGGAATGAAGATTGTCTCTTCCTGAATGTCTGCACACCAGGGGTCGACCAGCAAAAGAGGCCTGTGCTGGTTTGGATTCATGGGGGGGCATACCGGTCAGGTCAGGGTGCAGTGCCATGGTACAACGGCATCAGTTTTGCGCTAAACGGGGACATCGTTGTCGTCTCGATCAACTACAGGTTGGGCGCGCTGGGTTTCACTGACTTATCCAGGTTTGGCGATGATTATGCGACCTCTGGTATTAATGGCATCTGCGATCAGATCAAAGCGCTGGAATGGGTAAGGGACAACATTTCAGGTTTCGGGGGTGATCCATCGAAGGTCACCATTGCGGGCGAATCCGCAGGGGGCTTTTCGGTTG
>JABIVN010000206.1 GCA_018667205.1 Gammaproteobacteria bacterium
ATATCGAAATGACGGAGAAACAACTCTCCCCGATAGGACAATGTTGTATCCACTCCAAGGCCGTTAAATATTCCGGCGAACTCAACAGCGATATAGCCACCGCCCACAACCAGTGCACGCTTGGGAAGTGATTCAAGAAAGAACGCTTCGTTAGAGGTAATCACGTGCTCTTTTCCCGGAAAATCAGGTACTGTCGGCCATCCGCCGGTTGCTATGAGTATTTTGTCAGTAGAAATGACCTGTCCGTTAATATCGATATGGTGTGCATCTTTGATTCTGGCCCTGCCATCGAAATGGGTTACCCCAGCGTTATCTAGCATTCCTTTATAGATACCATTCAGCCGAGATATCTCGGTATTTTTGTTTTTTAGCAGCACGGGCCAATCAAAAGCAGGCTTGGTGTTACCCCAACCAAACCCCTCTGCTTGCTGGTAATCTTCCGAATAATGTGAAGCATAGACGAACAACTTCTTTGGTACGCAGCCCACGTTCACACAGGTACCCCCCATGTACTTTTCTTCAGCGGTAGCCACTCTTGCACCGTAACTGGCGCTCATGCGTGCAGCCCTAACGCCACCGGAGCCAACACCAATAACAAACAAATCAAAATCATACTCAGACATATTTACTTCCCGGGGATCATCTTTTAATTCTTTCAAGGGGCGCTGTTCAACCACCGCACTGTTTAGATTAAACAACGTACTGTTTAAATAACGTACGCTTTAAACAACGTACGGTTTAAACAACGGATTACTTAACAAACGCAACTTTATGCCACAACCGTGTTTTGCACGGCACTTTTTGACGATGGCGCTTTTAAGCCAAAGGAAAGCAGCTTAACATCGCTGACCTTTCCTAATAAATAACCTAACCCGTCACATGCGATTTCCACTAACAGCGTTCGACAGTGACGCGATTGTTACCACCGACATCCAGGTTAATGCGCACAATCTTAGCCTTAGATACTCAGTCGCGGTTACCCAAAGCCTGGTATGGCCGGAATTTAAAGCGCTAGAAAGAAAAGCTGAACTGTGGAAATCTACCTGTCTTGAACTGTTTCTGTCGTCGCCAGATGATCCGGCTTATCTTGAAATTAACCTCTCGCCCTGTGGCGGCTGGAACATTTATTCGTTCTCTAGCTATCGTAAGGGTATGAAAACAGCGCCTTTCACTGAGTTGGTCGACTTTAGGGTTGAGCGCCCCGGTGTCATTACCGCTACCTTTGACATTGACACGCTACCTGATCCCGTTTTGTTCGGACCGGCCACAATCCTTGCGGACAAAGATGGCAGCCTTCGTTATTTTTCGACAAAGCATGGTCGGACACCTGACTTTCACAACAGGGAACATCATGTGCTTGTTGCCGCTAATGACCTATAATCGTCTGCTATGACATTCATGTTCGGTATCGATGTACTCCTTGACGATGAAGCTAAGCTAAACCGGCTTCGCTCAGCACGGGTTGGGCTGGTGGCCCATCCTGCATCAATTAACAGTGCAAATACGCATAGCATTGATGCCCTGATAGACGCTGGGTGCAAAATCGTGCGTGCTTTTGGCCCCCAACATGGTATGCGGGGTGACAAGCAAGACAACATGATTGAGTCTCAGGATTATCTGGACCAAATTCATCAGCTACCGGTCGTCAGCCTGTATGGCGAATACAGGCACCCAACAGATGAGATGCTGCACGATCTAGACATCATCCTGTTTGACCTGCAGGACATTGGATGCCGCATTTACACCTACATCACAACGCTGTTTTACTTCACAGAAGCCTGCAGCCGCCTTGGAAAAGAGCTTTGGGTACTGGACCGCCCCAACCCCGCCGGTCGCCCTATTGACGGCCTATACCTGAAAAATGGCGAACAGAGCTTTGTCGGTTGTGCACCAATGCCGACGCGTCACGGACTGACTGTCGGCGAACTGGGTTTATGGTTTGCCACCCAGCAGACGCATGAACTGGACCTGTCGATCATTAATATGGTGGGCCACAACCCCGAACAGGGACCTGGCTATGGCTGGCCAGTTGACGCTCGCCCATGGATTAACCCGAGTCCAAATGCGGCCAGCATTAACATGGCCAGAATTTTTCCAGGGTCCGTTCTACTGGAAGGAACCACCCTAAGCGAAGGGCGCGGCACAACGACACCCCTTGAAGTCATTGGTGCGCCAGGCTTGCCCATTGATCGTTTGCTGGCTGAACTGACATCTCGAGCACCCCATTGGCTGGAGTCTGCATACCTGCGTGAGTGCTTTTTCACCCCCACCTTTCATAAACATGTGGACCAGATGTGTGCCGGGCTGCAGATTCACACTGGCTACCCTGCCTACGAACATAACAAATTCAAACCCTACCGATTGATTGCCGGCCTATTGAAATCCCTAAGGCATATTGAACCTGAGTTCGATATATGGCGTTTCCATTCCTACGAGTACGAACTTGGCCGCAAGCCTATCGACGTCATCAACGGCGGTCATGGCCTAAGGACCTGGGTTGATGACCCGAATCAGGACTTTGATGTCTTCGATGCACAACTCAACGAGGCCGAAAAACGCTGGCAAGAAGAACGCCAACCGTTCCTGCAATATCCCTGTTGATTCTTCACTTGAATAACATGGTAGACTGCGCGGCTTTTCGCGCTAGACAAAGGCTGTGCAATGACCAATTCTTACAAGATTGCTTTACTATCGGGTGATGGCATCGGACCAGAAATTATGGCCCAGGCGACGCGGGTGTTTGATACGCTTCAAGCAAAACGCGACGTATCATTCGAACTGATTAGCGCGCCTTTCGGCGCCCATGCGTACTTTGAAGAAGGTAAAGCATTCCCTGACGCCACCAAGGCGATTTGTGATCAGGCAGACGCGATCCTCAAGGGGCCAGTTGGCCTGTCTCATGAGGAATCAAAAAAAATACCCGTTGAGGAACAGGCCGAACGAGGCGCGATTCTGCCGCTACGCGCCCGCTACAACACCTTTGCCAATTTCCGGCCTATATTCCTGTCGAAGAATATGGCGCACTTCTCACCGCTAAAGCCCGAGATCATTAAAGACGGGATCGATATCCTGCTGATTCGTGAACTGGTCGGTGGTCTTTACTTCGGCAAGAAAGAGCGCGGCATCAATAAGGATGGTCAGCGCTATGTTCATGAAATCCTTGAATATACCGAGGAACAAATTCGCCAGGTACTGGTCGTCGCCTTCGAGCAAGCCCGTTCACGCAAGAAAAAGCTTCACAATATTCATAAAAGCAACGTCCTGATGTCCAGCGTTTTCTGGAACGAGGTTCTGGATGAAGTTCACAAGGATTACCAGGATATTGAGGTCATCCACCTGCTGGTTGATGCTGCGGCGACGGCCCTGTGCCTAAACCCTGGTCAGTTTGACGTTATGGTCATGGAAAACATGTTCGGCGACATCCTGAGTGATCAGGGCGGCGGCATCCTTGGCTCTCTGGGCTTAATGCCTTCCGCTTGCGTTGGCCCGGAAAAGGCCTACTACGAGCCTTCCCATGGCTCTGCACCGGATATCGCGGGTAAGAATATCGCCAACCCCTATTCCATGATCGGCTCAGTCGCCATGATGCTAGAGATGAGCTTTGACATGAAGGAAGAAGCAGCGTTCGTTTGGGAAGCGATGCGAAGCGTCTTTGAGTCAGGTTACTCGACCGCGGATCTGTCTAGCTCAAGCGATAACATTAAACTTGTAGCCACCGACGTTTTCGGCGACCTGGTGATGGCCAAGCTCGAAGAGTTACTCTAGAGCTGGCCGATCGTGTCATAAACAGAGAACACCATTACCATCGCGGACAGCCACCCCCAACCGATAAACACCCACATAATGAGTGGCTGTTCGAACAGGTCTCCAAGAACGTTAACGATTGAGTCAACGATAAAGAATTTGAGAACGGCTTTAATCCAATCTAATACAAACATTTTTTGTGCCTTTACTTGAGCCAACCTGGGTGGCGAAACGCGCGTATTCTAACGCTGCGCGACTGTTTTTAAAAGACGCGAGCACCTATTATTAAAAGAGGCATAAGTTCTCTATAAAACAAGCTGTGGGTTCTCTATAAGACAAGCCGCAGGCGCCAACAGTTATTTAAAAACAGGTTTGGCAGCCTCGTAGGCAATGAATTGCTCTACTTCAACGCCAATGTCCTCAAAAACACCCGCCATATCGATTTTTTCCTTAAACTGGACTCTTTTTGAGAACATTGTCACCGGAAAAACATAGTTTTCGGTCTTTTTCCATCGTAACGCTTTGCTTGTCCCGATATCATCCTCGTAGCTCACCCAGTCAAGCCCAAACTCGTTAACTAAAATATCACCGAAGACGATGCCCAGGCCCTGCAATCCTCTTACGTCGTCGCCACGAATGGCTTTCTTGTCCACCAGGTTCTGCAGGACCTGCAGATCAGATTTATCGCCTTTAAGTTTCAAAATACCCAGCCGTCTGGCAATCAAGTCCGTGGTTTCCCTGCGCTGGGTATCCAGAGAATATCGTTGCCCCAAGGACAACTCTTTGACGGTCGCCGGAACCTCTTCAGTATCAAATCCGTAACTTTGTAACTCTTCTGAAGTCAGCTCGCGCAGACCTGATTCTTCCGCCGCAGCGAAATTAAAGGCCAACAAACCAGGTAATATCAGTAAAAATTTGAAGATGGTGTTCACAGCGACTCTCTTTCTCTCAAGGAGTGTTGATTTTAGGCTAGAATTCACACACTACAAGAAGGAGTCGAGCACACTGAACCAGCAGCTCATCAAAAATGTCTATTTATCGGGTAGTCAGTTCAGCCTGGCCGTCACCGGTGGTGGGACTAGCGCCATTGCCAGCCTCTTTGAGGTCGCAGGGGCTTCAACTACTCTGCTAGAGGCAACCGTACCATACCATCCTGCCGCGCTGGGTCGCTTTGTTTCAGCGTCCAGCCACCAGGGGTGTAACACGCATACTGCTAGAGCCATGGCCATGGCGGCCTACATGAGTGCGCGAGAAATAATGCCTGAAAACAATGTCATCGGCGTTGGCTGTACCGCCGCTATTGCAACCAATCGCGCGCGAAAAGGCGCGGACAGGTGCCATATTGCAGTCCAGGCTGCTGGATTTACCACAATTTATGACATTGATCTCAATAGGGAAGATGACCGGGAAAAACAGGAAGCTATCTGCCGAACAGCGATCATTGAGGCAATGGCCCGCGCTGTTGATGTTTCGATTGAGCCATCTGCCACAGGCGCCAGAACCAAGCATATTGATGCGGAAAATTCCTGGGCCGGCCTGCTTGCAGGCGCCACAAAATCAAGCTCGAAGCCCACCAACCTCTGTATTTTCCCTGGCGCCTTTAACCCCATTCACGACGGTCATCGCGGCATGATCAGCACCGCCAGAGACCTGCTAGGACAGGATGTAACCCTGGAGCTATCCATTAGCAACGTAGACAAGCCACCGCTGGACTTTCTGAGCATGTCAGAACGACTGACTGATGAATTTGACCTGGTCTTCAGCAACGCCCCGACGTTCGTAAAAAAATCAGCGATCTTCCCAGACAGCACATTTATTGTCGGCCTGGATACAATAGTCAGGATAGATGAGCCCAGGTACTACGGCTCTGAAACCGCTCGAGACAACGCCTTGGCAACCATGGCAGAACGTGGCGTCCGATTTCTTGTGTTTGGACGACAGACTGGCAAAAACTTTAATACCCTGGCGGACATTTCATTATCAAAAACCCTTAAGGATATGTGCACCGGCGTGACCGAAGATCAGTTTCGCCAGGACATCAGCTCCTCTGAAATCAGATCGCGATGAAAAGGCTCGACACCTACCTTGGGCTGACTGTCGCCACCATGACACTGCTGGCCTCCGCAGGGCTCGTCAGCCTGTTCGTCATTTTCACTTTTCTGGATCAAATGAGCGACATAGAGCAGGACTACAACCTGATCGCAGTCATCAAGTATGTCTCGTACAGCATTCCAAGAATGTTTTACGAGACCGTGCCGTACGCCGCACTGATAGGAAGCTTAACGGGGCTTGGGATCCTGGCCAGTAACAGTGAACTGATCATTATGAGGACTGCAGGTATCTCCACTTGGCAAATTGCAATTGCCACGATGAAGCCTGCACTAGCGTTCGTAATCGCTGGTTTACTGGTTGGCGAGTTGATCCTGCCAGATTTTGAGCGGACTGCCCGCGCCTCTCGCGAAAAGGCAATGGAAGGCGACATTACCCCTGACGGGGGCTTCTGGTATCGGGAAGGTAACCGGTACATGCACTTTAGTACGGTGAGCCATGACGGGGTCCTTGGCAACATCAACCAATACCTTCTGAATACCGATAAGCAATTACAGAAAACCCTGTGGGCAGAATCAGCCTCGCATATTTCGCCAGTGAAAAACCGCCATAAAGGCTACTGGGAAATGCAGAATGTCATCGTCACAGACTTAACTGCGCCAAATACAGGGGAACACCAAGCGCAATTAAAGTGGTATTCCGAACTAACTCCCGAATTACTGAGCACAGAGATTCTTGTTGAACCGAACAAAATGTCCATCGTTGAGCTCCTGCGAAAGATTGAATATATGGAATCGCAGGGCCTCAATGCCGACAATTTCCAACTTGGCTTGTGGACCAAAACCTTACAGCCCATTGCATCTCTTAGCCTTGTGTTCGTGGCAATCTCATTTATCTTTGGTCCACTCAGGGAAACCACCATGGGCATGAGAGTTGTTAGCGGGCTAGTGACCGGTATTGTTTTTAAATTCGTGCAGGACCTTCTATCCCCTGCCAGCTTGGTCTTTGGTTTTCCACCACTGCTTGCAACGGCAACACCCATTCTCATTTGTCTGGTTTCAGGCTATGTCTTACTAAAGCGAGCAAACTAATGTCAGAACTTTTTACACAGTGGCTGCCGCATGCAGGGGCTGCATTGGTCGTTGCGTCCGTGGCAACGGTTATTACCAGGCGGTTTATTGTCCACCGGTCTGCGCAGGGTATGATTTTTGGCGCTGTGTTTCTTGCATGCTTGATACCCCTGCCAGCATTCAGCCTAACCCACTACATAAGAGTTCTAACTGGCGACCTTTCAATCACAGGGTTAATTATCCTTGCCCTGGCGGCCTATCAATCTATTAGATCCAGCAAATCCAGACCAGACTACACCCAACTAATGCCACCGGCACTGGTACTTGTCGTGGTCTCCGTGGTGCTCTACCCCACGGCCCTTGGGCTCACTTACTTTGATCTGTATGCGTATGGATACTACCCAATCATCCTGGGCCCAATACTATTTGTGCTGTTTGCGAGTGCGGTGTGGTTTGGCTTAACGTTATCTGCGGCCCTGCTTGCGATGGGTTTCCTGGCCTTTGCATTAGGTATTTTAGAATCTGATAATTTATGGGACTACCTGATTGACCCTGTTGTTGCCGCATACGCTTTTTATATGGTGATTAAAAACCGACACCAACTGACAAACTTCAGGGTGACACAACACCCCGTAGAAGTGATGTTGACGGTTACCATTGCCACGTTCCTGCTTTTTGCTATTTACCTGGCGAAGTTCAACCATGATGCCTTTCGGTACGAATTCGTCATTGAAGATGGCTTTATTGAGTGGTGCACGGTTCTGGTATTGTTTTCTGCCATGCTGGTATGCTTTAAGCGTTTTTTAGCCTTAAGACGTGTCCGATCAAAACTCTTCCTGTCCGTAACAATGTTGTTGACCCTGCTTTGCCTTTTTGGCGCCGGCGAGGAAATCTCTTGGGGACAACGCCTGTTCGAACTGGAAACACCTGATTACCTGAAAGGTAAGAACGCTCAGGGCGAACTTGGCATTCACAACCTAGTGGTAGAGATTAACGGTGAACAGGTCAAATTAAATAAATTGATCTTCGGTACTGGCCTTGCGCTAGCACTTCTCATCTACCTGTTTGTCGCAACACCTTTGTACAGAAAGAACGCAACGGTACGATCATTTTTCAATGCGATCGCCGCACCCATGCCCCGCAACTATCACATCGCGGGCTACCTACTAATAGTCGCGACGGTGGAACTATTGATTGACTCATCTAAACGAGGTGAAATGACCGAGTTCGCCGGTTCAATTATGTTTGCACTGAACGTAATTTATCCCTACAACCGGGACATTTTTGATCCTAAAAAAACCCTTTAACAAACCTAAAATACTAAAATTATCTTATTGCCTTCGCAGCACGACACTGTTTCCTTGCATGTGTCAAAAAGCTACTGCGATTTACGCCACGGTGAGGCTTTGACAAATGTCGTGACATACAACGCCTCTACCTTAACTCGAGCCCATTGCGTTTTACGCAAGAACTTCAAAGACGATTTTATTGAGGGGTCACTTTTGAAACAGTTAATATTGATTTGTTGAGACAGGTCTTCCCAGCCGTAGTGCTCAACAAGTTTTACCACAACTTGTTCAAGCGTTACTCCGTGCAATGGATTATTCGGTTGTTTATTCATACTTTGTCGACACACCAGCAGTACTTTGCGTTGTCATACCCTCCCTCTTATGTCTCTTCCTGAACCAAAATCAGCAACCCTTTTGGCTGCATCCCATCGTAAATAACACCGTTACTACCTATCTCGTATCAACCTGGGCACGTTTCCAAAGGCTTAATGAAAGCTGACAAATGGGTTAATGTCAGGTAGCAACACCCTTCGCCACTCTCATACTGGTAATAAGCGGATCCGGTGAAAATGAAAAGGTTAGTAATTAACCTGCATTAAGTGTAACCCACGCGCCTTAGCCTTCGCGCTAAGCTTATTCTCATTGTGCTGATGTAATGCTGCATCAATTTCTGCAATATCTATATTGCCTCGCGCCAATTCGAACAGGGCACCGACAATATACCGAATCATCTGCCTAAGAAAGCCACTGCCTTCTATCTCGAAATAGTGGGTGTTAGTAGAGATGTCTGAAAAGTTCGTCTGTCCGAGTTCAAGCCGCACCACCCTGCGTACCGTAGATTTAACCTGTTTGTTATTTACGGCAAAACTATAAAAGTCATATTCACCGATAAAGTGTTCACAGGCTTCGCGCATCGTCTCAAGCTTTAGTGTTTTGTCGCCTCGGAGGCCGTCGCCTCGGAGGCCATTGCTTTGGGGACCATTGCTTTGGGGACCATTGCTTTGGGGACCATTGCTTTGGGGACCATTGCCTAAGTTAACGTGAGCAACAATGTC
>JABIVN010000207.1 GCA_018667205.1 Gammaproteobacteria bacterium
GTGTCACGGCACATCGTCGACACAAGAAAGTATTAAAAGCTGCCAAGGGCTATTACGGAGCGCGCTCGCGTGTCTATCGTGTTGCCAAGCAGGCGGTTACTAAAGCTGGTCAATATGCTTATCGAGATCGCAAGGTTAAGAAAAGAGTGTTCCGTGGACTCTGGATTCAGCGTATTAATGCTGCTGCCAGGGAATGTGGGCTGTCTTATAGCCGGATGATCGATGGTCTTAAAAAGCAGAACATCGAAATCGATCGTCGTGTTTTGGCTGACCTTGCCGTCAATGAGAAAGAGGCGTTTGTCGCACTCGCTGAGAAAGCCAAAGAAGCCTTACAGGCTGCGTAGGTTTTAGAATCTCTGAAGGTTTGCAACGCGAACCTTCAGAGCCTCTTGAATCCCGAGCGAGGCCGAAAGATCTCGCTTCTGGAAATTTCGAAGGAGGTCGCAAGTGTCAGACCTTGAAGACATTCTAAGTACTGCTCTAAGTGCGGTCGCCAGTGCTGGCGATTCACCCGCACTTGATGACGTACGCGTTAAATATCTTGGTAAAAAAGGTGAGCTTACAGGCCTTCTAAAAGGTTTAGGTAAACTATCACCTGAAGAACGACCTGCGGCAGGCGCAGAGATCAACTCAGCCAAAGAAGCGCTGCAGGAAGCAATTTCTGCCCGCAAGGCTGACCTTGATAATGCCTCCATCGATGCGCAGTTAGCGTCGGAAACGATTGACGTTAGCTTGCCGGGTAGAAACGCCGATATTGGCGCATTGCATCCGGTTACTCAGGTACTTCGCCGGATGGAGGACTTTTTCATTGGCGTCGGCTATGAGGTCGTAGAAGGGCCGGAAATTGAGGACGACTACCACAACTTTGAAGCCCTAAATTTACCTGAGCATCATCCCGCCCGAGCGATGCACGACACGTTTTACTTCAACCCCGAGCTATTGCTGCGTACCCACACCTCGCCGGTACAGGTTCGAGTGATGGAGTCTTCACAGCCTCCGATTCGTATAATTTGTCCTGGCCGGGTTTACCGTGTTGATCCACCTGACCCATCCCACCTGCCAATGTTCCACCAGGTTGAAGGCCTGGTCATCGATAAGAACATCAGTTTTGCTGACCTTAAAGGGACAGTGGTGGAATTTCTGCGAGTCTTTTTTGAAAAGGATGGTCTTGCAGTCCGGTTCAGACCTTCGTACTTCCCCTTTACAGAGCCGTCGGCAGAAGTTGATGTGCAATGCGTTCATTGTGATGGTGGCGGCTGTCGCGTCTGTAGCCAGACCGGCTGGCTGGAAGTCATGGGTGCGGGTATGGTGCACCCAAGAGTGTTGGAATATTCAGGCATCGATTCGGAAGAATACACAGGCTTTGCGTTTGGCATGGGCCCCGACCGCCTGGCAATGCTGCGATACAGCGTAGACGACCTGCGACATTACCTGGACAACGATCTGCGCTTTCTAAAACAGTTTAGATAGCCGAGACACCTCAGTCATCGCGGCTGAAGCAGGGAAGCTGTGTAATCCAGAGATCTCGATTTTTGCTCCGTCCTAGCGACAGACCTAGCAGCACCGTCATCTCTACCGGAGCAGCGCTGCTGGGAACGGAGAGAGCTAACGTTGAAAGCACCGCCATATCTCCGTTAGTGTGTGAGGCGTTGGATGAACAGCACCGTCATCTCGACTTATGGCGACAGGGTCGCCTTTACAGAGAGACCTCGAACTTGATTAGAGAACAAACCAAATGAAATTTTCCGAAAACTGGCTAAGAGAATTCGTCAACCCCGAACTGTCAACACAGGCCCTGGTTGACCAACTCACCATGGCCGGCCTTGAAGTCGACGGCTTCGACCCGGTAGCGGCTGCGTTCAACAACGTGGTCGTCGGTGAAATACTCGAAACCAGTCCACACCCAGACGCCGATAAACTGGTCGTCTGCCGGATCAGCAGTGGCACTGAAGAACACCAGGTCGTCTGTGGCGCGCCTAACGCACGAGCAGGTATCAAGGTGCCTTTCGCACTGGTCGGCGCAAAATTTCCGGACCTAAAAATCAAGAAGGCCAAGCTCCGCGGGGTTGAATCCCACGGTATGCTCTGTTCAGAGCGGGAGTTGGGACTCAGTGAAGAACACGAAGGTTTGATGGAATTGCCTCTGGATGCACCTGTTGGCGATGACATCATCAATTATCTGGGCCTTGATGACTCAATCGTCGACCTTGACTTGACGCCCAACCGCAGCGACTGCCTAAGCATGATCGGTCTGGCTCGGGAAACAGGGTTGATGAATCAGCTTGATGTGAGTGAAGTCAATCTGCAGAAGGTCGAACCTTCAATCGAAGACACTTTCCCGGTTGAACTGAACGCGGGCGCGGCCTGTTCGCGGTTTGTTGGGCGAGTTGTACGCAATATTGACCAGACAGCGAAATCGCCACTTTGGATGAAAGAAAAACTTCGTCGGTCAGGCCTTCGCTCAATCGACCCGGTTGTGGACGTCACTAACTACGTGATGCTGGAGTTGGGTCAACCGCTACACGCTTATGATCACGCGAAGCTAAACAACAAAATTGTTGTCCGGCAATCAACAGCCGGCGAGAAAGTCACCCTGCTGGATGGCAGCGAAGTGGAAACGCTGGCCGATACCTTGTTGATCACAGACGGATCGGGGCCCATTGGTTTAGCCGGTGTGATGGGCGGGCTCAGCACGTCGGTTACCAGTGAAACAAAAGATATATTTCTGGAAAGTGCGTTTTTCGCGCCAACCGCAATTGCAGGCCGGGCCCGGGCTTATGGGATGAATACCGATGCAGCGCATCGATTTGAGCGGGGCGTAGACTGGCAGGGGCAGGTGCGAGCGATTGAACGTGCCACCGAACTACTCATCCAGATCTCCGGCGGGCAAGCAGGGCCAGTGACGGAAATGGTTGATTCATCCAACCTGCCTATAGAAAAAACAATAGAGCTTCGGGCATCTCGCATCTCCCGGGTGCTGGGTGTCGACATCGATAACAGCGCGGTAGATGACATTTTTGCCCGGCTGAACTTTCCAGCCAGCACGACCGATGAAAATGGCGAGCATATCTGGGTAGTAAGCGCTCCCTCACATCGATTCGACATTGCCATCGAGGCCGATTTGATTGAAGAAATATCCAGAGTCTATGGCTACAACAACCTGCCAACAAGGACGCCTCTTGCAAGCCTTAACATGTCCAAAAAGGCGGAGACAGAACTTTCGTTGAATCGGGTACGTGATCACCTGGTTGGCCGCGGTTATTTCGAGGCGATTACCTACTCATTCGTTGATACCGCCATGCAGGCGACACTGGACCCTGAGGAGACACCTATTCCTTTGGCAAACCCGCTTTCTGCTGAAATGAGCGTGATGCGAACCTCTATTTGGCCGGGATTGGTTAAGTCCCTGATATACAACGTTAACCGACAACAAACCCGTGTCAGGTTGTTTGAAAGC
Source organism: Gammaproteobacteria bacterium (assembly GCA_018667205.1). Taxonomy (GTDB): domain Bacteria; phylum Pseudomonadota; class Gammaproteobacteria; order Pseudomonadales; family Azotimanducaceae; genus UBA9659. The sequence goes on from JABIVN010000207.1 coordinate 3,458, forward strand.
GGGTTGTGTTTCAGCCAGCCAGCTCATCTAGATGGTTTGGCTTTTGACAACATCTTGCAGGTTAAAAAAATTGCCGGCGTTGTTTGTGGTCCCAGGCAAGACGAAAACTGGTCCAACGACTCGCAACTTGTTGATTTCTTTGATGTAAAGGGTGATATCGAGAGTGTTCTTGCGCTCACCGGGCAATCTGAAAACTTTGAGTTCATAGCCCAGCCCCATCCCGCGTTGCACGCAGGCCAATCAGCGGCGATCCGAAAGAACGGCGAGACTGTCGGGTATGTAGGACTTCTGGACCCCAGAGTTCAGCAAGAGCTGGATATCCGCTTTCCCATCTTTCTTTTTGAGCTAGCAGTTGACGCCGTGATTGCAAAAAAACTGGCTCACAGTGGGCCTATGTCGCGTTTCCCCGAGGTACGACGGGATATTGCCGTGATTGTTGATCAGACAGCGACCGCCGCGGATCTGCGGCAGTGTATTACGACAGCGGCTACTGATACCTTACAGAACCTCAAGTTGTTTGACGTATATCAAGGCAAAGGCATTGATCCTAATAGGAAAAGTCTGGCATTAGGCTTGACCTTCCAGCACACTTCCCGCACTCTTACTGACGACGAGATCAACGATTCGGTGGAAAAAATTGTAGCTTCCCTGGAAGCTCAATTTGGAGCCAGCTTAAGGAATTGAAACATGGCTGCTTTAACCAAGGCGGAAATGGCTGAAAAGCTGTTTGAAGAGCTGGGCCTAAACAAGCGTGAAGCAAAAGAAGTTGTTGAACTTTTCTTCGAAGAAGTGCGTTCTTCACTTGAAAACAACGAGCAGGTTAAGCTATCCGGCTTTGGTAACTTCGACTTAAGAGACAA
>JABIVN010000208.1 GCA_018667205.1 Gammaproteobacteria bacterium
GTTGCTAACCGGCATCTGGCTAACGATGAGTTATGTGCCGAGTGCAGAGGGTGCTTTTGCTTCAGTCGAATACATTATGCGGGATGTGGAATATGGCTGGATGCTCAGATACATGCATTCGACCGGGGCGTCAGCGTTTTTCCTCGTGGTCTATTTGCATATGTTTCGAGGTCTTATGTATGGGTCGTACCAAAAACCACGTGAATTGATCTGGATTCTCGGGATGTTGATTTACATTGCGTTGATGGCGGAAGGCTTCTTTGGTTACCTGCTCCCTTGGGGCAACATGTCATTCTGGGCAGGCCAGGTGATCGTCTCGTTGGCCGGAGCAATACCCTTTGTAGGGGACGCGCTGGCCACGTGGGTGCGTGGTGACTTCAATATTTCAGGTATTACTCTGAATAGGTTTTTCGCCCTCCACGTCGTGCTAATCCCATTAGTACTGATTGTGCTAGTGTTCTTGCACATTCTGGCGCTTCACGAGGTGGGCTCAAATAACCCTGACGGCGTCGATATTAAGAAAAACCTTGATAAGAATGGTAAACCGATCGATAGCGTTCCATTCCATCCTAATTACACCATCGGACATGATTTGCCCGCAATCGTTGGATTTCTGTTCCTGTTTTGCGTCGTGATGTTCTACTACCCTGATGGCGGTGGATACTTGATAGAGCATCCCAACTACGAGCCTGCAAACCCGCTGAAGACACCTGATCTTATAGCGCCTGTCTGGTACTACACGCCGTTTTATTCAATGCTTCGTGCTGCAACCTTCCCGTTGTTTGGGCTTGATGCGAAGTTTTGGGGGTTGGTTGTTATGGCCGGGGCCATTGCACTGCCAGTGGTATTGCCTTGGCTAGACAAGTCGCCGGTGAAGTCAATTCGCTATAAAGGTTGGGGCAGCAAGATTTTCCTTGCGGTGTTTATCATCTCGTTCTTTATTCTCGGGTATCTAGGTGTCCAGCATCCGACGCCCGCAAGGACGTTGGTAGCACAGGTTTGTACTGCGATTTACTTTGGCTACTTTTTGTTGATGCCATGGTATACCAGCGTTGAGAAGACGAAGCCGGTTCCGGAAAGGGTGACGATGCCATGAATGTGAAGAAGATGTTGTTAGCCGTCTTGATCTTTCTTCCGAGTTTAGCGGTTGCGGCAGGTGGAGACACTCCGATTCCCCTCGATGCGATGGAACCCAACCTTAAAGATCAGGCATCGCTGCAACGTGGAGCAAAGACCTACCTTAACTACTGCATGGGTTGTCACTCACTTAAGTATCAGCGGTATCAGCGAACGGCGGATGATTTGGGTATCCCGGTAGACCTCATGATGGAGCATATGGTTTTTGACTCATCTGCTCAAATAGGGTCGCTGATGGAAAACTCCATGTCCGTCGACAATGCAAAGCAATGGTTCGGTTCAGTTCCTCCGGACCTAACGATGTATACGATGCTAAAAGGTGGGCCTGATTATTTTTACACCTATATGCGTGTTTTTTACGAGGACAAGACTCGACCGCTTGGCGTTAATAACCTGCTGTATGAGAACGTAGCGATGCCGCATCCATTGGTTGAGTTGCAAGGTATACAACGAAAAGTGTGTAAAGAAATCCCCAAACTTGCTGCTAACGGTGGCGAGATGAGAACTCCGTTGGCAGGTGACCCAATTCTGGTCGAGCAATGTGGTGACGAATTGATTCAGCGAGGATTCAGTCCGCTGGAATTGGTTGAAGGCACCGGGGCCCTCACACCCGAAGAGTATGACCAGGTGATTTACGATCTGGCTAATTTCCTACATTACACGGCAGATCCCAGCCGCCTGGAACGAGAACGAATCGGAATCTACGTTCTTCTCTTTCTGGCGTTCTTCTTTGTATTCACCTGGTTACTGGGCCGAGAGTACACCAAAGAATCGCACTAAACTCCAGTGCCATATCTTTTGGTATGGCCCCACCTAACATCTAACCTAGTAGGGGTGAAGAATGGGCGTAGTAGCCAAGCATTCATCAATGATTTTTTATTCTGATGGCAATGATCATTATAGCCAGCGAGTTCGCCTTGTTTTGGCGGAAAAAGGCGTCGCAGTTGAGATTATCGACGTTGAACCGGGCAGCCTGCCGGAGGACCTGGCGGATCTGAATCCATATAACTCTTTGCCAACACTGGTGGATAGGGATCTTGTGCTTTACGAGTCTCAAGTCATTATGGAGTATCTTGACGAACGATTCCCGCACCCACCTCTACTGCCTGTCTACCCGGTAGCACGAGCGCAGAGCCGGTTGTTTATTTACAGAATCCAAAGAGATTGGTGTGGTTATGTCGACACGATAATCGCGGGAAAATCAAAAGATACTGTGATTGAGCGAGCTCGGAAGGAACTCTGTGAAAGCCTCGTTGCGATTGCGCCAGTCTTTGCTGACAAGCCGTTCTTTATGAATGAAGAATTCACCCTCGTGGACTGTTGTGTTGCCCCAATCTTGTGGCGCTTACCCGTTTTGGGAATTGATTTACCTCCCAAGCATGGTAAAGCCATACAGGACTACATGGATCGGATATTTGAGCGGGATGCATTCCAGGCTTCACTGAGTGAAGCTGAGCTTGATATGCGAGATTAGTTTCAGATTATCTCTCTTGATTGATCTCTTATGAACTCATCCGTGCCATACCTGATACGAGCGATCAATGAATGGATCCTCGACAACAACTGCACGCCGTACATGGTCGTTGACGCGACGATGGATGGCGTGTCGGTGCCCTTGGCGCATGTTAAAGACGGTCAGATCGTTTTGAATATAGGGCCACAGGCCATCAGGGACCTGAGTATTTCAGATGAGTACGTGATGTTCAGTGGACGCTTTGCCGGGATCGCGCATGAAATCTATGCGCCGATTGGTGCTGTAATGGGCGTCATTACGAAAGAGAATGGCGAAGGCATGTGGTTCCCTCGTGATGAAGAGGAATCGCCTGAACCATCTCCTGACGGACCGACACTGACAAATTCTCCTGATGAAGGTGCTTCATTAGAAAGATTACCCGTTGGAACGCTCGGTAAGAAGTCCAAAAAAGGCCCTCCGTCTTTGAAGGTTGTTAAGTAACCTCACGTTCGATTTCTTCGCGGTGGGCCGTGAATCAGTTCATATACTCAAAAACCTTCACGATTTTTTGTACACCCTGGATGTGTCTTGCTATATCGGCAGCTGCATCAGCTTCTTCACGGGTGACCAGGCCCATCAGGTAAACGACTCCGTTTTCAGTGACCACCTTTATTCGGTTGGAATCAGCGGATTCTGCCGCGGCCATTGCAGATTTTACTTTCGTCGTCAGCCAACTGTCGTTGGTTCGGGAAAGGTAGGATGTTTTCCCGGCCACAGTAAGTTCATTATGCACCTTGCGCACGTTCCTCAATGGCGCTACCTGGGCTGATGCGATGGGAATAAGGTCTGCCGATGAAACTTGTCCAGTCAGCAGGACAATACCATCGAAACTGGTCACGTTAATATTGGCTTTGGCCAACTCGGCGTTAGCCTCCCGGACGCGTTTTTTAGCCAGTGACTCGTTTCTTGAATCATCGAAGGTTTCACCGACCGAATTCACGGTGCAGCCTGTGGTTAACAATAGAGCAAGTATAAGAACAAAAAAGTGCATGAGGTTTAACTTTATAAAACGCGTTTCAGTCTAGTGTAAACGCACCGGGTATCCAATCAACCTGTTTGCCTATCGAGATCACATCGAACCGGTAACTTTCCCATTGATGACCGGAAGTCTGAAGATAGCGTTTCGCTGTATCAATGATTTTTTTTTGTTTAGATAGGGTGACTGAGTCTGCGCCAGAGCCATAACCGGCATTTAGTCGGAGCCTGACTTCAACAAATATCAGTAGGTTCTTTTTTTCCATGATCAGGTCAATTTCACCTGCTCTCCAGGCATAGTTGCGATCAACTGTGTAGAACCCCTCTTTCACAAGATAGCCTTCAGCTATCGCCTCTGCTCTTCTACCGGCCTCTTGCGTCGTCATGACAGGTTTTCAGGTATTCCATGGCCTTGGCTACAGCGCATGATCGAAAATCATCGGAATTGTGCTCACCTTGCCATCTCGAAATTGCGCCCACATCAGGGAACGGTTGACGATGTTGTCCTCGTTGAGGGTAAGAATGCCCGTCAAGCCGAAAATTTTCTCTTCCGGGAGCTCTTTTAGCTGTTGAAGGCGGGGGTAAAGTCGGTGGACGTCTACGCCAAGCGCGTAGAAAGGAGAAAGCCGGCTGCTGGCGCCACTCCAAGTGTCAACAATGAGTTGCCTTGTCCTGTCTTCGGTTGCCAGTTTCCATGGGATATCGCAAAAACGGATGCCATTCATGTCGATAGCATTTATTCGCGAGTTAGCGCCAATATAAACATGGGATGTTGCGTAGACAGGAATATCTTCTGCGTAAAAAAACGCCAGCGTTGGGTTAATGCCTCGAGCCTGTGTTGCGTTTGAAAGCAGGAATACAAAGTCGATGTCCTGACGACGGCGCGCAGTAAACTCAAACCGTTCACCCGTAATTTGGCGCAGGCTTGCTGCTCGCTGTTCACTTGAATCGACGTTTAATAGCGATTTAATTAAATCGGAATAGTCGCGTTGGTCTGTAAACCTGGCGCTGTCGACGATCAAACCACCGCGCCCCGTGAAACTGTCAGTGAAGGCTTCAACGTTGCGGTCACCCCATTCGCTGTCAGGTGCAATGATCAGCCCTTTTAACTGGCCCTCTCGGTAGACCTGTTCTGCCACCTGTCTGGATTCATCTTCGGGCGCCAGACCGAACTGATACAAGTTTCGGTTGATTTCACGGTTTAACGTGCGGTTGAGCGCAATGACTGGAACCTTTAGTTTTGTTTGAGCGATTTCTGTGACTTTTTCTCTATCCAGTGGGCCGATGATCAGTTCCGCGCCGTCAGAGGTAGCCATGGCAATAATGTCAAGAATATCACCGCTGCTTGAGTCGTAGATGGTTAGACTTGAATCTGGTGTTAATTGATAATGTGCAGTGATATATCCATCTCGTATTGCGCGTCCGATCGCGCCAAGCTTTCCCTTAAGTGGCAGAATCAAGGCTATGTTCTCTGGTCTTTCTTCGACTATTCGCGACAGCATTTGCAGTGAGGCTGGCACAATGACCGCGGCCGAATGGTTGGGCCAGGCCTGTCGCCACTTTTTAAGCGCGTTCAGCTGTCGAAGCGGATCATCCTGAAACCGCTTGGTCATGGCAGCGAGAGACAACCATCCCCGTATCTCGCTGGTAATGCTCTGCTCGGCCTGCAGTTGCAGCGTCTTTTCTGATAACTGCAGCAGCGTTGAAAAAATAGCTTCATGATTTTCAGGTCTTTCTTCCGTGGGCAAGAGGCGATTGATGTAAACGAGTTCCCGGGCACTTGCGAGGTAACTTCGACCAAGTAAGTAGCCCCTTGCTCTCAGTTTCCCAACCCGGACCTGCATTTCTGTGTCAAGGGCGATATTTTGAAACCGCTGGTCCTCTAGAAGGCGGATAGCAACGAGGGGCTTGTCATTGGCTAGAGCAACTTCGGCGGCAAAGTAAGAATAATCCCGGGTGGAGTTCTTTGAGACGTAGGGCGACTCAATAGAATCTATTATTTTACTCGCTAGCAGGATGTCGCCGCCGGCTATCGCAATACCAGCGGCATCCAATTTTAGTTCAGTAGATTGAGGGGGTTGGGTTCTGCCTGCCTCCAGCAACAGCCGATCAATACCGCGGTGTTCACTGAGTTCGAGTTTCCCGCCCTCTGTAGGGCTTTTATTGGTCGTCGGCGCAGTGCATGCGGTAACCGCAAGAATGAAGGCGAGAGAGAAAGAAAGTACCGCTAATTTGTTCATGTGACTTCATATACACTAGTGCACCGCAATTATCCCACAAGTTATGCTCTTGTGGTGTGAACTTCTGCCTGGAATGGCAAACGAATTTTCCTGATTATCGGTGACAAATTGTCGACTTTATATGTAGTAGCCACGCCCATTGGCAATCTGGGTGATATCTCACAACGCGCTATAGAGGTTCTTAGTACTGTTGACGTTATTGCAGCGGAGGATACGAGGCATACCGGCAAGCTCCTGTCGGAGTTTTCTATTTCTTCCAAGTTGATCGCGCTGCATGATCACAACGAGGACCTCTCGACCGCCAGAATCATCCAGATGCTGGAGGATGGGCAAAACATTGCGATGGTTTCTGACGCTGGAACCCCTCTTATCTCTGACCCTGGGTACCATTTGGTCAATCAATGTTTGTCCAAGGGAATTGATGTCGTCGCAGTACCTGGTCCGAGTTCGGTCACTGCCGCACTCAGTATCGCTGGAATGCCAACGAACAGGTTTTCTTTTGAGGGTTTTGTTCCCGCGAAGACGTTAGCTCGAAGGGAGTTCCTGACGAACCTAAAGTTTGAAACAAGGACCCAGGTTTTCTTTGAGTCGCCTCATCGCATCAATGAAACCCTGCGAGCTATGGCAGAAATAATGGGTCCGGGACGCCAGCTGAGTCTCTGTCGGGAGTTGACCAAGACATTTGAGCAGGTGGTTTTGGCGAGTGTTGGTGAATTGTCGACACGGATTGGCTCTGGCGATATCCCTTCAAAAGGAGAGTTTGTTCTGGTTTTGCGCGGCAGTGACGAATCACTGGCGGTCAACGCTGATCATCTGCTTCAAACACTGTTAGCGGAGCTTTCCCCGTCCAAAGCTGCTTCGGTCGCAGCGAAGGTAACAGACTTGTCTAAGTCAGATCTTTACAATCGCGCCTTGGTTTTGAAAAAGGGAGCAGATCCAGCTTGAGCGCAGCGGCGCCAGAGAGTAGGCTTTGTCCAAGGAGTCGGCCAGGCAATCGCCTTAGCGCAAGCTAGGGAGGAAAGTCCGGGCTCCAAAGGGTAGAGTGCCAGGTAACGCCTGGGAGGCGCAAGCCTACGGAAAGTGCAGCAGAAATTAAACCGCCTGTTTTTTCATTCGTGAGGGAGCAGGTAAGGGTGAAATGGTGCGGTAAGAGCGCA
>JABIVN010000209.1 GCA_018667205.1 Gammaproteobacteria bacterium
GCCCTCGCCGACGTCCGGAGGCCGAGCGAGGCAACCGCAGCGCCTGTGGTCTTAAGAAACTCCCGGCGGGGCGACTGCTGATTGTTGTCTTGGGAAGGTTTGTTCATGATCATTTCAGTTTCACTCTATTTCAATGGCTAATGTTAAAGGTCAGGCACGGAGCGGAGCGGCGTTGCCTGCACCGACTTGTTCGGCAGCGATATACGAGTAGTTCCTGCTACTCCTCATCTACGCTATATACTGCACCCGCCTGAGTATCGAAGACCAGGTCCCGTCCTTCAACGACGAATGGCACAGGTTCCCCTTTTTGCAAAATCGTGGGCGAACCCGCTTGATTCCACCGCAGCCGACATGTGTTGCCGCGGAGGCTGTGGATCGTGGCTCGAAGTTTCGTCCCAGGCGCGCGTTCGGCAGACACAAGAAAAGCTCCTCGGGCTCTGAGATCATGGAAAGCAGCAGCCTTGTCTTCGGGCCAATAAGGGAAGAGACGCAAAATGCCGCTTTGACTCTGAAGAAGCATCTCTGATACACCGAGAATCTGCATGTATTGATTTTCCACAAGACGCCACTGATCAAGACGGGGAAGCAGGACTGACTGACCGCTACTTGCGCGCCATGGACTGAATTGCCCGGCGGGATATTGATGGGCGAGCATCAGGCTGCGGATATCATCGAATTTATCCATCATTCCCAATCGAATAAAAGGCATAACGGTTGCTTCGCCGTGAAAGGTTCCGAGTACAGTTGTGTGAGGCCTTAAGTCGAGCAGGTCCACTTCAGCTACAAGGTCGCGAAGAACTGCTGCCAAGCCACCTTCTTCATCACCATCAATATAGTCACCGGGGAAGACGGGCCAAGCCTGACAGCCCCAGCGAGAATGCCTCAGGTGTTCCAGGTATTCTTCGAAGTTGGGCCAGGCCTTTTCCCAGTCCTTACAGATAGCGTACCAGGCCTGACCGTTTCGCCAGCCATATTCGATCTCGGGAACACGCTTGAGATAGCGCGACCAACGTTTACGCTGGGCAGAATCGGCTCCGAGAATTTCAGCGGCTGCGATCGCATCTTTAAAAGCCTTACGAAACATCATCAGGTCAACGGAATTGTTTTTATTGCCTAAAAAGTTCTTTCCCCAACTTTGATTTCTCTTTGTGCTCCAGAGGTCTTCAAGCCTAAGCGAGGGGTATATGGCCAGATCTTCGCCCTGGTATTTTTCGAGGTATGCCGCATAGAAATTGGCCGTCTCACGCAAGAAAGGATAGGCCCGGGTTTTCAACCAGTCGGTGTCACCAGTAAAACTGTAGTGATCGAACAGCATGCTTGCCAGCCAACCCGTATGACTCAGAGCCCGCCCCACAACCGGGCTACTTGTGGCGCGTTCGGGGATGGGCCGTGGCCTCCCGGAGAGATCCACATAAACTCCTTCCAGACCAAAGATCGTTTTGGCTAAATGTTTAAAGGTCGGTGTTTGCTCTGCAATTAAATCAGCAAGTACATCGTACCACTCAGGGTGATTGGCGGACAAAGCAGGAAAAAACCATTTTTGAACATTGTGATTCCATGTATACTTACCCTTATAGGGTGATTGGTCTGAAATTGGAATATTCGCATTCAAACCAGGGGCCTGAGCTCCGGGGCTGAGGTGACAGGCATAGGAGAAAAGACCACGATACCAAAGCGCTTCGAGTTCTTGGTCCTCAATGCTGATCGCCGAAGCATCCCAAAAAGATTTCCAGGCTGCGGTGTGGGTACCTAGTTCCTGTTCAAATCGATCAACTCCCGAATTACCAGCCAGTTTACAGGCGCGGTCTAACGCTGGTGTGGAGCCGTCGGTGTCAGTAGCTACACCCAACGCAAAGTTAATTGAAGCACCGTCCCGCAGCGCCAGATTCTGTCGGAGCGACCAACCGACTCGCTGGACCTGACTCGAAAACCGGCCCGCGCTGACCACATCCCCGGCCCGGGAAACCGACGCGAGTTGGGTCTGGTCTGGAAAAGAGGCGGCTACATGCCAACTGAAGGGGGGCGTCTCGTACAAGCCGGGGACCGTTTGCGAGAGGGTACCGCTGAAGGCTTTAGGGTCGTTTTTTACCCGGAGTGGCGGTAGTTCACCATTCGTAATCCCCGGCTCCCGTTCAACGATGATTGTGAACCAGGGCACTTGTCCTTCCGCCGAGGCGCGAAGCATGACGATATTCTTCTCGCGATGGATAAAGGTTGTGAAACGCAAGGTTCCGCTTGGGAACTGGTATTCCGCCTCAAGCGTTCCGCGGTCGATCCTGACTTTCGAGCTTACCTTTGTCCCCGACCATCCAGGATGCGCAATACGAATGGCGCCTACCCGAAGCGGCGAATGAAAGACGGGCTCTCCTTTTTGCTTCGGCTTGTTCAAGAGCTTAGCTGACACGGCGCCATGTTCTTCCACGTAGGCAATCAGCTCATCATGCGTCACAGCCACGTCCACCGTTTTGCTTGGGCTGTTATAGCGCGTGTCCCAGACGTCGTTTTTGCCGAGATTCAGTTTCAGCTCATTGGAAAAGATTTGGACGCTGGCTGCCAGATCGCCATTGCCAATGACCAGACCTTCGGTGGGATTGGTCAAAAGACCTTCATGGATCAGGGGGTGGGCTGCCGCTCTGCTCAAGGCACCGCTGTTGGGAGCTGGCTCAGGCTGACGCTCCTCGTTCGCGTAGCCAGTAAATATCTGCAAGAACAAAGCTGCCGCTATGAATTTAGTGTTTCTCATTTCATTTCTATGTCTAACTTATAATATTCGTTACTTTTATCATGCATAAAACTAAAAGTTTTAAAAGGAGGTGCAGCAATAACTATCAGGTTAAAAGGCATGAAAAGATAAGTACAGATGTCAGATATTTACTTAGCAAAAC
>JABIVN010000210.1 GCA_018667205.1 Gammaproteobacteria bacterium
ATCGTGACGGGTGGGTTGATCATCAGTGCCATACAGTTTCCAACTAACATGGCGCCTGGTGATGTTCCGGAAGACCTGATATTTAAACTCGGGTTGGTGGTTGGGGTTGTTATCCCGTTGTTGTATTTGATTCCAATCAGCCTGATTCATCGGTACCGAATAACAAGAGAAGTTCATGCCAAAATTCAGCGAGAGTTGAAGGAACGTCGGTTGGGACTGTTAGATAAAGAGTAATACCAGCCGCAAATTGCCGGAAGTTGTTACGAGCGGCTTTTTAAGCCTGAGCATTGTCTGGATTAATCTAAGAATAACCTTTTGACGCTTAGCCCGTGGTGCCTGACTTCTGTCGCACCGGCATTGATGGTCAGGAGGCTGGTGAATTGAAATTGTAGTTAGGTTCCCTTTGCCGCAAGATGCTGGCTAATACTTTACAAGGCGATTGGTCGATGGATTCCTTTGCTCTGTCCGCAAGTGACGGCCATGAAGTTGCATGCTACTCATGGGTGCCGGATAACCCCAGGGCAGTGGTTCAGATTGCTCATGGCATGGGAGAACATGCACGTCGTTATGACTGGGTCGCCCAGCAGTTGACTGCCAAAGGTTACGCCGTTTATGCCAACGACCATCGCGGTCACGGAGGAACCAGTGGTCCTGTGCTTGGGTACATGGGAGCTGACGGGTGGAACCGTTCCTTAGCGGATATGTATGAGCTGGCCCAGTTTGCTAAAGGTAAGCATGAGGGCCTGAAGCTCATTCTTCTGGGACACAGTATGGGTTCCATGCTTTGCCAGCAGTACATCACACGCTACGGTTGTTCGATCGATGCTCTGGTGTTGTCAGGATCGCCTGGCTTCAGAAAAAGTAGGCTGGCGTTTATTGGCCATATGATGATGAAGTTTGAGTGCTGGAGGCATGGCCCGGATGGTGTGAGTGAACTGATGCAAAATGCGCTTTTTGGGAAGTCCAATGTAGCCTTCGACGGTCCCGGGGCTACAGGCTATGAATGGCTATCCCATGACCAGGAAGTAGTAGCCGCTTACATGGCAGATCTACAGTGTGGTTTCGTGTTGTCTCCAGGTTCGTTACTAGAGATGTACGAGGGGTCTGCGATATCGCAGGATAAGCTCGGTCTTCTGAGAATCCCGCAAAATCTGCCGATCTATGTTTTTTCCGGTTCCGAAGACCCTGTACATGGTCAGCAGGCTGACCTTGACCGGTTGGTTGACGCTTATAGAAAGCGTGGCCTCGCTCAAGTCACTTACAAACTATATCCGGGCGGGCGGCATGAGATGCTGAATGAAAAAAATAAGGGAGAGGTTGTTACCGAGTTGGTTCAATGGCTCGAACAAGCGCTCGAACAAGCGCTCGAACAACAGCTCGAACAACAGCTTTAAGACTGGAGACCGATATGAGAAACGTAGCGGTGATTGGGCTGGGAAACTTTGGTACGGCGCTTGCCTGTAACTGGTTGTCTGAAGGGTTGAACGTCAGTGGCTGGACAGTTGAACAGGAAGTCTATGACAGTATCCAAGCCACCGGTGTTAACGAGAAGTACCTCGGTGATGTCTCGCTTGAAGGGCTAAAGGTGTCGATGGATATTGCACAATCCGTGGCGGACGCAGAGATTGTTGTGCTGGCACTGCCTTCTCACGTGGTGCTTAGTGTTGTTGATGATTTATTGCCACACCTGCGGAACGACCAGGTCCTTCTGGATCTTGCCAAAGGGCTCGCCCCGGGTGATCAGATGATTTCTGAAGTGATCAGGGAGAAGCTCGAAGCTGCAAATCTAACCTGCCGGCTTTGCGTCATGATGGGGCCAACGATTGCGCCAGAGCTCGCTCGCGGGGTGTATACGACAGCGCTTGTCACCAGTGATGACCTGACTTTCGCCGTTGAACTAGCGTCGATTCTGACGACAAAAACACTAAAACTCTCTGCAGCAACTGACTCCTTGGGATCCGAATACTGGGGAGCTTTCAAGAATGTGATTGCCTTAGCGTGCGGTGTGGTGGATGGCCTAAAGAGTGATGGGAGGGGTGGCGACAATCTGAAAGCAGCATTATTTACATCAGGCTATCGTGAGGCGGTTCGGGTGTTACCTCTAATGGGAGCTGATCCGGGAACGGCGTTATCAGCGGCGGGCATCGGAGACCTGTTCGTCACTGCGACGTCTCCCCACGGGAGAAATCGCGGCATGGGGGAAAGGTTAGGTCTGGGGCAATCGCTTAAGCAGGCGGAAAGCGAGATGGTAATGGTCAGTGAGGGTGTCAGGGCGGCCAGGATGTTTAAGAACCTGTTTGCCAGCAAGGGGATTGATGCGCCGTTTGTAGGTGCGGTTTGTGGGTTGCTGGATGAGGGCTCCACCATAGAACAATTCCTGGAGCAGGCCGTCGGCTGATCGGGTCATTAATATGCCAATGTATAAACAACCATTGTTCCATTTCCTGCTTCTGGGTTTGTTGTTATTTCTGATATTTGATCTAACCGCAACAACCCGGCCGGCGGCGGGTAAGACCATTGTCGTCGACCGAGAAAAGCTGTTAACCCATCTTCAGTTCCGATCGAAATCGTTCGATACAGGGCAGTTAGAAACCACGTTAGACACCCTGTCGCCTGAAAAGCGTTCGGCGCTGATCGAAAGTTATGTGCAGGAGGAGGCCCTGTATCGTGAATCATTGTCGTTCGGGCTGGATGTGAATGACTATGTCATTCGCCAGCGTCTCATCCAAAAGGTGGAGTATCTCGCCAGTGCTGCACAACCGCAGGCCCAGGTTAATATTGAGGACTTCTATGAGAAGAACAAAGACAATTATTATATTCAGCCGACCCTTACCTTTACGCATATTTTCCTCAATCGAGAGAACTATGAGTCGGTTGAATCTGGGAAGCAGGCAGCTTCCACTCTGCTGAAAGAGGTAGTGAGTGAAGGCGTGGATCTTTCAGGCGCGATGCAGTTCGGGGACAGGTTTGCCTTCCATAAAAATTACGTGGGTAGGACGCAGGATTTTGTTGCGTCCCATTTCGGGGAAGGGTTTGCGCGTATAGTTTCGGAAGCTGAGACAAATAACTGGTTTGGCCCTGTTGAGTCAGCGTACGGTTTTCACTTGGTGCTGATCAGGGACAATAAGGAAGGTCGAACACCCCCGCTTGATGAGATCATTGCTAATGTCGCTTATGATTCGCAGCAGGCCGCATCACGACGCCAAACTCGAAATGCGATTAACAACATCGTTCAAAAATACGAGGTGATCGTCGAATTTTGACTCAGCGAAGAAGATGACGCCTTCCCCTGGCGCTGATTCGGAAGGATGAAGACAGTCGCGTGTGGCCAGTTTATATGTATCGCCATCATGACCTTGGCGTTCGGCAAGGTCACCTAGCGATTATATTACTATTCGTAGGGTATCCCTGCGATAATCAAAGCTAGCCGTCACTGTTTCTTTAGAGCTTCAAGTTTTGAGTGAATTGACCCGACCAGAAAGAGTTGTTTTCGCGCTTGCTGCCATTGTTCTGGTGATGGGAGGGATGAAAGCTGCCTCCGGGTTGCTGGTGCCCGGGTTGCTCGCGCTGTTCGTTGCGATTGTTTGTACAGAACCGATGTACTGGATGATCGAGCGAGGAATTCCCAAGTGGGTTGCCATACTGGTGGTGCTGATTGGTCTGCTTGGCCTGTCCTCACTCGTTCCGCTGGTCATCACCGGATCTTACGTTCAGTTTACCCAAGAGTTACCTGCCTATCAGGAAAGGGCTGACCTTCTTTTTGAACAGTCTTCTGCCTGGATACAGGACTACGGCTATGATTCGGACAGCCTGCGAGCCATTTTCGATCCAGCGGCCGCGCTGGGCTATGTGCAGGTCGTATTGGCTGCGCTCGGTGGTATCCTGTCCCGCTATTTCTTGATCATGCTGCTCGTGATTTTTATTCTCGTGGATGTGCCACGATCACTTAACAATGACAGTCACACTTTTGGGCAAGTGGTTCGAACCGTCCAGCGCTATTTCGCCATCAAGTTTTTTACCAGCCTACTGACGGGCGGCATGATTGCGGTCTGGTTGATAATTCTGGAAGTGCAGTACCCTTTGCTGTGGGGGTTTCTGGCATTTTTGTTGAACTTCGTACCGAATATTGGATCCGTGTTGGCGGCGATACCGGCGATGATACTGACGCTGCTGTTTGACGGCTATATGGCAACACTGCTCTTAATAGTGGGATATGGTGTGATTAACGTGGGGATCAGCAATGGGCTGGAGCCGCGGATCATGGGTCAGCAGTTGGGGCTGCGGTTTGTTTGGATTTTTGTTTCGCTGATTTTGTGGGGATGGATTTTGGGCCCGGTTGGTATGTTGTTGGCAGTGCCGTTAACGATGACGCTGCGGATTGTATTCGAAAGCCACCCCGGCACTCACTGGATTGCCGACATATTAACCCGCGAGCGGCTATCGGAAGCCCAGCAAGACCCGCAAGAGGCCGATGAAAAAGTTATCCCGTAAGTTATCGGATAAGCTGATTCATCCGGTTGTGAAAATGTTGGATTCTCATTTCGTCTTCGTTCAGAAAAACAGTGTCAAAACCGGACGAACTCATGCCGCTTTGAACCCCCCCGAGTAATTCAACATCCTGATCTATTGTGTCCGTCATCGATTTTTCGCCGGATATAACAGCGTTATAGTGGAAAACATCACGTTCTGGTCGAGTGTAGTCTTCAGCAGCAAAAGCCGATGTTCCCTGGTCGTGCCGCCCCGCAGACATGATGGCTTCGCCAGGTTTGACAAGCGCCGGGTCTGCGAAAAAAACCAAGCTAATTTTGTCGAATTCGCATCTTGAGGGATCCGTTGGATGCGGGCGTGGCCTTAAGATCCAGCAATGTTCGGGCGTAAACGAAAGCACAACGTTTGGAAAGATATTATATTGCCAGACGTCAGAGAGTTGGTCGTCGGACAGCCCGGAGTAATCCATTCCTCGCGCTAACCCAACCAGGCGCTTTTGTTTTTGGACTGCGTTACGGACATCCATAACCCTGCCCTTGAAGTCTATAGGGTCCAAGCCAATGGACTCTAGCTGCACTGTCTGGATGTCGGTCGGTATTTCGGGAACAGGGAACTTGGGGTTCACAGTTGCACCAGGCACTTCTACGCCAGTATGTCCAAATTCGAATAACCTGACGGTGTCGTTGCAGCAGTCGACCATACTTTTGTGTTGTGGGTGAAGAAAATCGACGTGGTATAACTCGCCAAAATTATCAATGACGGCCTTCCAATTGCAATCCAAGTGAACTGTCTGGTCCTGAACCAGGGTCATCTTGTCAAACCGGTAGGCTGACAGGATATCGTCTAGGGGCCCAAGAAACGCCTCGAAAGAGGTGGGTTCCTCGGCAAGGCATACGAAAACGAATCCGTTCCAGCATTCGGTGTGGACTTTTTTTAGGCTACGTTCTTTGCCGGGAGCGCCATCAGTGAAGCGTTCCTTGTAAGGCACGATCGACAGATCGCCATCAAGGTTATAAGTCCAAGCGTGATAAGCGCAGCGAAAGTTAACAGCATGGCCGCGTTCATCGTTGACCAATCTGTTGCCGCGATGCTGGCAAACATTGTAGAACCCCTGGATCTCTTTCTTTGAGGTTTGGGTCACCAGAATCTGCTCACGACCCAGGTCAAATATGAAATAGTCACCGGGTTTTTCTACGTCACTCTGTAATCCAGCCAGCAGCCATTGAGTTTTCCACACAGAATCCCATTCCTGCTCCATG
>JABIVN010000211.1 GCA_018667205.1 Gammaproteobacteria bacterium
ACAGAGCGCCAGCCGAGATAGCGTATTATAAAAATCCGTAGTAGAGGCTCCCCACCCCGTATGTCGTTTATGAAGATTACTTATCCCGTACGATCAGGAAAATTGCTGTCTAGTCGTTCTCTTAGGTACTCTCCATAACGAATTGGCTCGTAAGTTGGCTGCTTGTCATTTTCCATAAAGTGCTTCAAACAGGTAATTTTTGCATCGGTGTTCGGATCAAAAAACATCGCCACAGAATAACGACTACGGTTTTTTTTATTGACATTCACGCGATGCGGTGCCGAATTGAAAACGCCGTTCGTCCAACGTGCCAGTGCGTCTGCAATATTCACCACTAATGTGTCCTGCAAACTGGGTACTGCCATCCAACTGCCGTCCACCGTTTTGATCTCCAAACCGCCCACCTGATCTTGTGCCAACAACGTGAAAAACCCATAGTCCGTGTGCGGATTGATGCCATAAAGATCAGCGTCGCTTGTTGCTGGGTCCTCCTCAACCACAGGATAATGAAGCAGCCGCAAACAGGTCATTGGGCCGTCAAAATAGGGTAAGAAAAAATCCGCAGACTCCCCCACGGCCAAGGCAAAAATTTTCAGCAACCGCATCCCTAAATCAATAACCGCCTCGTTATACCGTGCGACCGCATCACAAAAAATTTGGTCATCGGGCCATTGGTTAGGGCCCATCAATGCTCGACTTTGATAGGCCGGATCATCCGTGGGCACCTCATGGCGCACCATAAAGCTTTCCATCTGGTTAGCCCCGACAGCTGGGGCGAAGCGTTCTGAGGATATTAATTTAGAGGTCGCGAAGGCCTGATACCCTCGATGCCAGGCATTGAGCTTGATGGACAGTTTTTTTTCCAACGGTTGTGCATGGAACACCTGATTGGCCTTCATGACCGCTTCCAATAAGTCAGGATTAATCCCGTGGTTTGCGATATAAAAAAAACCACCGCCCATGGCGGCAGTCCGAACCTGCTTAGCAATGGCTTGGTCGGCACGATCATCTCGACCGAGGTCAGCAAGATCAATCAATGGCATATTGAGGGTTGCGTTTTTCATCGTGGCGTGGCCCTTTGGGAAACTTTGGTTAAAGTTGCTTTATATGGGTAATCAGACTTGCGATCGAAAAGCCCTGTTATAAATCCTATCCTCGAAGGGGGTTAGTTCTCCATATACCGCCGGCATAGCTATAGGCATTGGGTAGTGGAATTTGTGTCGTTTACTGAGGTCTAGCCTTAAAGGCGGTTGTGACTCATCTTGTAAAAGGGCATTAGGTCGATTGCATTTTAACCAAAAACAAACCCTTCCTCAACGAAGTGGTCCCTCCAAACCTGTAATACCTACCCAGCAGGAGTGCCAGTTGTGTGAAGTGGGGGTGTCCCGGGGTCGGTTGCGGTTGGGTTGGTAATGCTAGCGAATTAGGTTGTATGGAAATTCGGTGTACGCGCAAAGGGCATGCCGCCGCGCAGCGGACAGACAGAAATATCGATATCAAATACACGTTTAAGCCGCTCCGCCCAGGCCTGAAAACCCCTATATCTTGCATCCACCGTTCCAGAAGGTTTGATATTAAATTAGCACTTGCACCAGCATGGAACCTGCTTTTCACTGATCAACCGGGCCACCTGTAAGACAATAGATCATTGGCCATTCAGGCATTAGCCATCCTCAACTGAAAAACTGCTCAACAGACTTCTTTTCGCATAAAAACCAATCAGGATACTTTTTCAAATCTTCAGCGACAGTGTCCATCTACGGATACTTCCATTAGCACTCTTCTAGCTTGGCTAAATTGAATAAAATTCTGTGGTTCCTGCAGCGCTTTAATACCTTAAAGCACTGCATTGATTGGTTTTTTCGCTGTGCACTAGCGCGACTGAGTGTTTTTAAATGCGACGTATTTGTTACCTTGATTTAGACTGGAGCGTGGTTTACCTTCTTCGCATGACAAACGTTCTTGAAATAATTCCCGAAAGCCTGCAAGCCGAAGTGGGTGCGGCTTTGGATTGGTTTAACACACACGAAAACGCGTCCTATGATGTGACGGGTATTGTCGACCCACCGGTTACTTCTGGTAGTAGTCAGGATCTTCGATTGGTACTTTGTGGCGAGGGCGTTTGTCGTCAGGAAACTTTTAAGGTTGTTGGTTCCGCTGATGTTCCTGAGGTGGAATGGTTGGGGTTAGACCACGCGCAAGATAGCGTTGGTGTGGCTGAACTTGATCCGCCCCCAGGTGCTAGGAAGACTTGGTTAGCTGATGTGGCTGGCAGGAATTCTTTTGCTGTGTTGTTGTTTTATCGCGGCTTCTGGTGACCCCCTTGTCGCCTCGAGTTACGAGGCTACGTTTTTAGTGGAGTGGTTGATGCTATTAGGGCTGCGGGTGGTGAAGTTTATGGCGTTACCAGTGAACCGCAGGCGCTGGCCTCTCGTGCCCAAGAAGATTGGGGACTCTCTTTCGAATGTGTAGGGGACCCACATCAAGAAATCGCTGATGCTGCACGTCAACGCGGGATGTTAGATCTGCGTACCAGTGAAGTGGGTGAGTTTATAACACGTGATACGTCTTGGGGTGTTTCCCATCCTAAGGGTTTCTATCAGCCCGGTGTTCTGGCGCTGAGTTCTGAGCGTCTGCTTTACCGCTGGCGGTCTGTTCCCAGTCGAGAAAATATGGGTGGTGCTGGTGGTAGACCTATGGAAGATTATGTTTGGCGGCAGATTCAGGCCTCCCTTGCAGACACTTCAGCCGCTGACGCTGTATTAGATGAAACCCCTGCCATAAAAGGTAAGCCGCCACCCTTTTTCATATTCTCCATGATGTTGATGGCTCACGGTTGGTTTTTGCGTCCTAAAGCCTTCACCTACCAGGACGATGGTGTGAACCCAATGCAACGTTTCCCGTTGGTACTTATGCGCCTTGTTGTATTTATCGTGTGCTGGATTGCAGCGTTTGCGTCACTGCCTACAATTTGGGTGGGCGCTGCGTTGGCTTTTTATGCGCCATTGGCTATTTTGGGTATTCGCAAGGTTTACGTTACTTTTGCCGTGGAGACTGAAGAATAACTGGGCATCCTCTTCTATATTAAGCTGCTGCGCTAACGAAGAGATTAGCCCGTTTGACCTGGCAACAATGACATGCGTGTAACTACCTTGAAGAAGTCGAGATATCGCCTGCTTTGGAGCCCCTCTGTGTCAGGGTTGTTGACGTTCAGTACTCCAACCATGAGTCCCCTGGAACGACTCCGGCCCTGGAATCTCGACGTCCGCAAGATGGCATTGTGGAGCGACCGCAGCCGCCGCCGACTTCGGCTCGAGACCCAGGTAATTTGATTTGTTGCGCGCCGGTTTCGCTGAACGAAGAACCAACGCCGGCCTGAATGGCGAGTTGGTCGCGAAGGTCCTAAGTCTGCAAAAGTATTGTGTCAGATTGGACAGGGGTCTCGGTATTAGAATTGCTGGCAGTGTAACTGCGAGTTAATCTGGAGCGGCTATCGCGACATCGAAGAAGAAGAGGGCGGGGGTTTCTTCATGGTAACGAATCTGAGTCGTCCAAGCTGTGACGCTTATGTTGAGATCTACGCAGGTAAGAAAGGCTAGTGCGAAAACAGTTGGCACCCCTATTGGCACCCCTATTGGCACCCCTATTGGCACC
>JABIVN010000212.1 GCA_018667205.1 Gammaproteobacteria bacterium
AGTTTTCCACATTTTCTGTGGATAAGTCTGGTGATAAGTCACGCTCGCTCTCGTATATAGCTGTCTGCATCGTTTGCTTCCCTTTGGTTGTTTTTTAACCATAATTAATTAAACCTATATAAAACAATAGGTTATGTCCCGTAAAATTCTCCCTGTATTCTTCCGCTGACAATTCTTCGGGTTTTTGGTCTGACCCCACTTAATGTGAATAACTCATTGCGTTAATCGGTAAAAAATCCCTAATTTCTCGTGTCTAACGACGCTAGTGGTGCCGAAAAGTAGACAACTGACCCTCAGACTAGACAAAATCTGCCAGAAACAAAGTGTCATTTCGCACATGCATCATCTTTAGATCCTCACCCCCCAATCAAAATGTTAATGACTTTTAATATGTTGTTGGCAACACTTGTGCCCGCTTTGTCGCAACCGTTATCATTTACGGCTACGAACATACGCAAAAATTCCTAAAAGGGACAATAACGATGGGCGCAATCACCAGTTTTATGGGCGACTTAAAAGTCCTGTTAGTAGCCGCGACAACCAAACCCCCGGCCCCCAACCAGATCGCTTCATTCTCATTACTCGTTGAAGGCCATGCCTCTCGAATTCCCAACGCAATTGCACTGATGTGTGAGGAAGAAGTCGTCACCTGGCAAACGTTAAATGAACGTGCGAACCGGATTGCGAACACACTGAAAGCTGCCGGGATCACTAAAGGAGACTGCGTGTCACTGTTCATGCAGAACCGCATCGAGTTTGTTATCCAGGCGGTCGCAACAGGCAAACTTGGCGCGATTGCAGGCCTGATCAATACAAACCTGACGCGCCAACAACTGGTACATTGCATTAGCCTGACACAATCAAAGAAAATTATATTCGGCGAAGAACTTACAGAACCCCTCAATGAAGTTCGAAATGAACTCACACTCGAAGATGGAAAAGATTACCTTTACGTAAGAGATACGGGAACAGATCCAGCGCCAAACTGGGCAACTGAAATCGATAGCAGTGACACAAATTCATCTGGCGACAACCCACCAGAATCTCGTCAGGTCGAAGCAGAGAATACCGCATTTTATATTTTCACTTCCGGCACAACCGGTTTACCCAAAGCCGCCCGCGTATCGCATAGAAGAATGCTTCCCGCTGCAAAAATGTCGGCTACCGCACTGCTTCGAATCAAACAAACTGACCGCATGTACAACTGTTTACCTTTGTATCATGGTACCGGTCTAATGATTGGCCTTACCGCCGCATTTACAGTTGGCGCTTCCACCGTAGTGCGACGGAGGTTATCGGTTAGCGCATTTTGGGATGATATTCGCAAGTATGAATGCACGTCTTTTGTTTACATAGGCGAGTTTATTAGATACCTGATGAGTCACCCTGAGGCACCAAAAGATAAAGAAAACCCGGTGCGTGCAATCGTCGGCAATGGCCTGCGGCCTGACATTTGGCACGACTTTAAGAACCGATTCGATATCGAAAGGATCGGCGAATTTTACGGCGCAAGCGAGGGAAATGGCGGATTCGCGAACGTATTTAATAAAAACTGCACAGTCGGGTTAGGCACGGCGCCGGCAAAAATTGTCGCCTACGATATCGCTAACGATACTATCGTCAAAGATGAAACCGGTTATTGCATTGAACAACCCGTTGGGGAACCCGGCCTGCTTCTCATTGAGATAACCGGAAAGTCAGAATTCGAAGGCTATACCAATAAGGATGCGTCTTCGCAGAAAGTGATCGGGAACGTCTTCATTGAGGGGGATTCCTACTTCAACACCGGCGACCTGATGAAAGTTGTTGATGTCGGATTTGCCTTTGGGCAAAGACACTATCAATTTGTCGACCGCGTCGGAGATACTTTTCGTTGGAAGAGTGAAAATGTTTCTACCAATGAAGTTGGTGAAATCATTAACCAGCATGAAGACATCATTTTCACGAATGTTTACGGCGTTGAAATACCAGGCACAGACGGCAAAGCTGGCATGGCCGCTATAGTTCTAAAGGACCACATCAACCCTAAAAACATCAACCTGGAGAGCCTCTCTGCACACATCCGTGAAAACCTGCCCAGTTATTCGAGACCCATCTTCATTCGATTACTAGCCGAACTACCTACGACGACGACCCACAAACTTCAGAAAAATGACTTAAGAGATCAGGCATTTCACTTCGATAAGGTATCGGACCACATGTTCGTTATGCGCCCAGGGGAAACGACTTACAGCAAACTCGACAGCGACTTTTACGACAAGATCGTCCAACGTGAAGTCCACTTTTAGACAACAGAAAATACTCGATGACGGCAGCATTCGACAGTACCAGACCGACCTCGCACCGGTATTTTTCACATGGACTGAAGCTTCACTTTCTTGATTGGGGAAATAAAAGTTCAAGCCCAGTACTTCTGATTCATGGCATGCAGGACCATTGCCATAATTGGGATTGGACCAGTGAAGCCCTATGCAACGATTATCATATCCTGTCACCTGACCTACGGGGACACGGAGATTCTGACTGGTCAAAAGGCAGCAGTTACAGCAACCTCGACTATGTCTACGATATCGCCCAACTGATCGAGCAACAGGATTTGGATTCAGTGCATCTGGTAGGTCACTCCCTGGGAGGAACCGTCGCCAGTCTTTATGCAGGACTGTTCCCAGAACGAGTGGCAAGCCTGATATCGATTGAAGGCGTTGGCGGATTCTGGTGGCAGGAGATTGCCAACATGCCAGCACAAAAAAGAATCAGAGACTTTTTTGATGCGACACGGAGCCAAGCCGGAAGGACGCATCGCCGATATGAATCATTGGAAGCAGCCCATGCCCGTATGCAGGAATCCAACCCCCACCTGAGTCCGGAGCGAGCAAAACACCTGACGATTCACGGCAGCATCAAAAACGAAGACGGTACCTACAGCTGGAAATTCGACAACTACACCCATACCGGCATGATTTCTAACTTCAGCTACAAAGACATGGTCCAGATCTGGACACTGGTTACCTGTCCTGTACTTTTGATCAACGCCACTGAAGGGTTTGAACACCGTATAGGCCACGATGGCAGTGAAACCTATTTTTCCAACCACACTATAGAAACCATCCCGAACGCCGGGCACTGGCTACACCATGATCAATTCGAACGCTGTGTAGAACTTATTTCAGCCTTCCTGAAACAACACGCCTGAAGTAACACGCCAGCGGTAGCACGCTCGAACCGGGCCAGCTTCTGGGAGCAGGCATAAGTTCGTGGCGTTCACAGCTTTCCTATGATGTTGGCAACTAGCGTGGTGACTTTCGATTAGGCCTTGGATCGCATAAGAACAACCATCTCCGCAATATCGACAAATAACGTATCATCCCGGGAAAGATGTCCCTGCCGCTGTTAGCAGGCGCTTACAAACTGTAACCCAAGAACCTCGACCTAATAGATCGCAAACATCTCTTCAAAGGCGACCATCTGGCCGCCATTGGCAGAGGAAGGCACAAGAATTGGCGTTTTGATACCGGCATCGAACCAGGCTTCCACACCGTCACGAACCTGCGTCGCGGAACCAAAAAGTGTTGTGTCAGCAAGCCACTTGTCCGTCAGAAAATGTGGTATCTTGTCCATCTCACGATCGTTGATCGCTTTCTCGATGCCTTCCATTTCTTCCTGATATCCGGCCTCTTTCCAATAATTCCTATAGTTAGGCAGCATTGCATAAGATGTCAGCGTCCTTCGATTGACTGCTTTCGCGGCTTCAATGTCATCAGAAATACAAGTCGGGATCATGTCACCGATAAAAAAACCGTCGCTGCTTCTCGCTTCGTCCGAGACCACCTTCAATGATTCCTGCATATGGGAACGAGCACCATTTGCAAACACCATGCCCTCAGCAATATCCTCGGACAGCGCTATCATTTTTTTCCGCAGCGTCGCCAGAACAATTGGTGGCAGCTCGCCTGTCCTTGGGACATTACGTAATTCTTCGACAAAATTACGGGTATCAGTGAGCGGTTTACCCGCATTTAATCCCCTTGCCTTCAACGCCGGCGCATGACTGACGCCAATTCCAAAGCGGAACCGACCGTTCGAAACTTCATGTATAAACGACGCCGTACTCGCGTAGTCTGCCACCTGCCGAAAATAGATCGGCATAATGCTCGTACCAAAATAAATTTCGTTCGTAGCAAATGCAAGGGCTTCACAAAGTGCCATTGAATCGCCGAGGCTTGGCCCGTAGATCCCACTGAAACCTTTCTTTTCAATTTCCGTCGCCAATGCAATTGTCGCATTTCGGCGTCCCGGTACGGCCGCCAAACTGAGCGCAGGCATTCTAGTCATTAGATACTCCTTAGAATTTCGCGCGCCAGTTTTACTGTCGCGTCTACGTGAACTATTGTCTGAAAGCGGAAACCATATAACATTTTTTCTCAGGTGTCTGCGGCGCTAACTTATGAGCGTGAGTGGGTTAGATTTTACCAGTCTTAGAAGAAGTTCCCAGTCAGTTGGCGCCATAGGTCGACGCGGCCGTCAAATGGATAAACAGCCACCGGACGCAGACCTTTGGGGTCACCGCCCTTGTCGACTAAGAACAAGCACTCACCGCTAAGTGTGACGAAAATATTTAGCGTGGGCTCGTCCTTTGCGACGGTGAAGTATACCGCCTGACCGGTGAACCCCACTCGCTAACGAGCAATGCAGGCGGAAGACCTGAAGCGAGCTATGCATGGATTCTCAGGCAAGATGCGCCTTCACCTCGCGGCAATGGTGTCTGCGACTGCATTAACACTGGAATTAATCGAAATTCATCGACAGTTCAAAACAAACCCGACATTTACCCACCTGAATGAAGCCTGGGAAATAGGCCGTACTATTGCGGTTCAACCGGTTGTTGACGTCATCCACAACAACTGGCCGCCAAAAAACAGATTCATATGCCGGTGGCTTCCACGAAGCACCTCGAGATTGTTTCTACGGTGAAGAATGCTCTTTAAGCAAAAGAGACACCCCGCTCAGCAACAGCTTGGAATGAGGCTGAGTGAATTTCTTGCTTCCATTATAAGCCAAAATGCGGTGAAGCTGGCCAAACCTATATCAACCGCCAGAGAAGGAAAGCTGCAAGCTATTAGGTAACAGACGATTGTCGCAGCACGCCCTTTTTATTATCGAAATCCTGGCTTCCAGAACCAAAAAAACGTCAAAGAAATAGGATTCTCGCGGGTCGCTAGACGCTAGCGACAGAACTTATTTGAGGATGTCTTAAGGTTCCACCGCAAATATCGTCTAAAACAGAGGCATTTTAGGTTGTATTTAACCTTGACAAAAAAGCGTGATCGATGGTATCAAATTCAAAAGGGTTGCGGTTCCGACTGGTGGATGCCCTCTCAAGCTGGATAAAGGATAGCGACATGTCTATTAATTTCCGTTTAATTAAGCACCGCATTCCCTACTTAACGACCTTTTTATACACGACTGTATTGACAATATTTTTCGGCGTTAGCCTAACAAAGGCTGCGGAAATTGAAGAAATAGTCGTCACGGCTAGAGCTATCGAGGAAAGCGTACGAGATATCCCCGTGGCAATTACAGCCATCGGCGAAGAACGAATGAACTTGTATGGTATCGAGAGTTTCGAAGACCTTGAGGCGCTCACGCCACAGCTTTCGATTGGTCGCTCCAGCAGCGGCAACGGAGCAAGTATTTCTATAAGAGGCATTGGCGCCGCAACGTCGAGTATTGGCATTGAACAATCAGTAGCCGTCATTATCGATGGCGTCTACTTTCCCCAAGGCCGTGTGATCAACGAAGGACTCTTTGACGTTAATCAAGTCGCCATTCTGAAAGGACCGCAGGCTCTCTATTTTGGGAAAAATTCTACTGCAGGTGTTCTATCAATTAGAACGAATGATCCCGGCGATGAGTTTGAGGCATCAATACGCGTAAACAACGAATTTGAAAGCGATGATCTTACGTTAGAGGGAATGATATCTTGGCCAATTAGTGAAAAGTTAGGCATTCGGCTCGCAATCCAAACATCCGAAATGGACAAGGGGTGGATAGAAAACAATTCGCCGGAAGGTGGCGATGTATACACTACCTTTGATGGATTCACGGGTAACCTAAACACCTATAACAACCCGAAAGCAGACGCCGGTTGGTGGCCGTCACAGGAAACCCTATACACACGTTTGACACTGGCCGGAGATCTAAGTGATACGTTTAGTTACAACGTAAAAGCGTCGTACGGCGAGTTCGAACAAAGCTCTTCTACAGGAGGCGGAGAGCTCTTTGAATGTGAGACGCTAAACGGGGTAGCTCACAACAGCCAACCAGCAGCTGTGCAACCCCCTGGAAGACAAACGGTTTTATTTCAACCTGTCCCTCTGCCGTCTGTCGATTGCAATTTTGATGGGGCCAGAGGATTAAACGATGTACCACCTGAAGTCGCAGCAACAAACCCTTTGCTCAATCAATTTGGTAACGGTGCAAGCGGGGAGAAGTTCACATCTTACGTGCTCACCACCACGTTGGACTGGAATTATGACGACTACAGTATCCAGGCGATCGTTAACTACCAAGATCAAGAAGAACGCTGGGTAGGAGATCAAGATGGAGGCGCGGTCACCTCAATATTCGCGGCAGAAAAAAATACTTTTAAAAACTATTCCGCAGAAGTTCGAGCGTTGACTAGCTTTGATCGACCGGTCAATTTTGTACTCGGTATGTATTACCAGCAAACCGACCGTTGGTTTAATCAGGACGTCAATTTTGGCGCGGTGCAGTGGACAGGCCCGATCGCTGATCCTGCTGATGAATTCACAGCGTACAACAAAATCTCGGAAACGGACGGCGAGACGCGTTCAATATACGGAGAAGTTATTTGGGATATTAGCGACACCTGGCAGCTCACTGCTGGCATGCGCTACCTTCACGAGACCAAAGACTCATATTTCATTCAGCCGTACGTCGCGCCCTACTCTTTTTTCCCAATCTTTTTTACCGAATATGACCCCAACGATCCCTCGACGAGAATAGAAAACGAGCAAACGTTCGAAACGGTCATTCCAGAAGTCACTATCAGATGGGAAATTAACGATTCGCTTACCGCTTACGCTGCCTATAAAGAAGGATTCAAATCGGGCGGCTTCTCTAACAGCGCCATACTGGGCAACCTATCCGGATCCGTTGAGGACTTCTCGTTCGAACCTGAAGAAAATAAAGGCGGAGAATTCGGACTGAAAGCGGCCTTATTTGATCAATCCATGCTCCTCTCGGCAGAAATTTTCTATTACAAGTTTGATGACCTACAAGTCGATTTCTTTAACTCGCAACAATTCGCTTTTGTGACCGAAAATGCCGGCGGCTCCAAAACATATGGCGCAGAGGTTCAAATAGACTGGGCAACGCCTATTAACGGGCTAACGTTTTCTGGATCTCTCGGTTACCTAAAATCATTGTTCACGGATTTTGAAAACTTTTGTTACGTCGGCCAGACACCGGCACAAGGCTGCAATCTTTTGCCAGGACAATTAGAATCACAGGTGAGGCAAAATCTTGATGGGAATACCAGACCTGGAGCACCCGAATGGAGCGGCTTTATCGCCGCCAACTACGAGCGACCAATTGGCGCATCATTATTTATTGGCATTTCTGCAAACTTCCAATATAAAAGCGAAACCACCTTAAGTGCTTCTGATCCAAACGCTATCTACGAGTCTTATAACACTTTTGATGCCAATATCCGTTTAGGGCCGGAAGATGGAAAATGGCAGCTTGCACTTGTTGGAAAAAACCTGACAGACGAACTGGCCATCAGAGGGGCTGGCAATGTTCCTGGGACAGGCGGAAACACAGGAACAAACGAGGGATATCGAGGTGACCTTTCAGGGGGAGCCATTAGGCCGAAGCAACTAGAATTAGAGTTTATGTATCGCTTCTAGAGCGATACGCCAAACGCACTGGACGCTCGAATTTTTTAGCGCAGGAATGATTGTTCCGGGATACTTTTTGAAAACTTGGAAAAGATGTGCTGTCGGCTTTCTATTCTTGGGTCAATTGATCTAGGTATACAGGAAAGCTTTTCCACTCTTAATTAAAAAGGTCTCATAAAAGTGCCGGAACAATCTTACCTAGCGGACAATTTGGCGATTCGACCGTTATTGTGATGGCGTAACTCAGCGTGATGAAAAGTTACCCATTCGTTCACATGATGACCCGGCCTGGATTTATAGAAATCACAGGGAATAGCGCCGTCTTGCGAAGTTATAGGATGGAAACGCCAGTCTTACCTGATGGAACCGGGTTACGTCCCTGTGGTCAATATGATGATGAATGAGCCAGAGAAGAAGGTGACTAGATATTTTCAAAACGGTCTTTCACCCATTTACACGGCTAGTCGCCTAAAACGGAGTGTGAAAACAAGACATTTGAGCTCACGCTCTTTAATCACTCAGGACGCCCACGGCATTCTTTCTGTCGAAGACTCTTTCCCATCACCAGCAATTTAGCGACTAACTATTTCTTCACTAACCATTTATTAACTCACCATTTATCAACTCAGTATTTTTTAACTCAGTCAGGACAAAGCCTGCTCTGATCACTTAAGAACAAATCGCCGGCTAGGAGAGAAACCCTATGAACAGCAATACTAAAGCATCCTACAAGCTACCAGCCGAAGCTTATTTTGATCAATCCTGGTTTGATAAGGAAAAGCTTAATATATTTGCAGGTAGTTGGCTCTTCGCTGGCCTAGCATCAGCACTCCCGGATCCTGGACACTATAAAACTTTTAGTGCCGGGTTTGATGACCTCATCATCGTACGGGATAAAAATGGCAGTCTAAATGCTTTCCATAATACCTGTCGTCATAGAGGCGCCCGCCTGGTCAATGGGCACGGTCAATGTAAGACTTTTATTTGCCCCTATCACAAATGGGGCTATGGGCTGGATGGGGAGCTTCGAGGCGTTCCACAACAAGAGCAGTTTGGAGAACTCAACTTAACAGAGCTGGGACTTCACAAGGCTAGTGTAGAAAGTTGGATGGGGCTCCTCTTTGTTCACGTCGATGAACGGCCTAGTGTCAGTTTCGCGCAATGGTCGATAGGGCTGGCTGACGAACTGGCGGCGTTCAAGGTTAACGAGCTACAACTGCTAAAACAGGATAGTTTTACCTTCGACGCCAACTGGAAGCTCTATATAGAAAATCATGTTGATTGGCTTCACCTCTGGTATGTGCACGCCGAAACACTCGGAAACCTCAAACACTCCGACGGAAAAATCATGCATTTCGGATCAAGCTTCTGCTCCTACGACCCGGTCAAACCCGAACATGAAACCGCCTCGTTGGCGGCAAACCCATTACCTGACATCCCACACCTTAAAGATGTAGACAAACGATACTCAGACATTGGCGCGCACTTTCTATTTCCGAACCTGCCTATTTTCACAGGCCGTAGTTTTTTTGCTCTGACCGACCTCGTACCTCTGACGCCCGATAAAACACAAATGAACATCAGCCTTTTAGGCCTTCCTGGCGGCGATACGGACGCCTTCATGGCATCGTTTAATCAAGTCACAAAAAGCGAGGATGCGGTCATTATAAAAACCATCCAGGAGGTCGTTCGCGGCAGCCGTTTTTCTGTAGGACCCATTGCCCATACTTATGAAAAAGCTATTTCATGTTTTCACGAGCACTATCTCGATATGATCAATGGTACGTCAGGTGTCTAGCAACTTGAACGCCCGCGAGTTGCTTGGGGTCTGGCAAAGAGAGTCAATCTCTATTGACGGAAAAGCGCCATATGAAGACTCAAATGTACTCTGGTTGCACGCAGGGAATTACTTCGCCGACATTCGTTGGCCACGGTCAGGGGAAGGGACGGGGCTAACCTCGGCTTTTGCCGGTAAAGCGCTTTGGGAGCCACCCCGGATGCGATTTTCGCATGAGATCGATCTGAAAAAACAGTTAGATGAGGACATAGGGTGCCTATTCTTATTAAACGACCAGCTGATTGAGCATGGAAAAGTCTCGATAGGCAATAAAGTCATTCGATTTCAGGAGGTCTGGTCTCGTATTACTAAATCAACCCTTGAGCATTGTCGGGTTGCATACAAATCTAGCGCTCGCGGCACAGGGTATATCGTTTGGGTTGGTGACCACGTGATTGCAATGGAGGAAACTGACGAACAATTCAGCGCCGCTGCCTGGACTCATGATCACATTAGCGGATGGGTTTTGACCATAGGCTTGGGTGACAAGCAGAGATTAGATGGTTTACTGCATTCGTTTGTAGCAGGTTCTTTGGCTACTCCCTGGGCAGAATGTGAATTAAGCTAAGTCATCAAGGTTTAGGCTTGCCGTGCTCAGCTACACAGCTGTGACCTTGATCGTTTTTATGGCCGTTTTGGTTCAACCTACAAACCTTTAGCTTCAACTTCTTCGTTGGTTATCGCTGTAATTTTCGACGCGAGAGGGCGCCCCGCAACGACGTTTGCCTGACACCGCCAATCAATTCGGTAAGCGCTATTCCACTTCAGAAATCTAGACACTAATGCCGATAATGGGATGCTTTCGCTAAAGAGATTTCCATGATTTTCCCTGTTAACCTAGGCAAGTTCAGACAATATTGTTAAACGGGACCACCTAGCTAACACCATGCTCGACTGTCCGATCGTAGGAAGCAACGTGGCCACCCAACAAGGGGAAAAGCATTGTCCAACGAAACACGCACTGAGAGTCTTGCGTTTCTAGAATACGCATTAGAACGTGTTGTGCTTGCCGCCGGCGGGTCAGCCCAGCACGCCAAGTACGTTGCCCAAGCCATTTCTTTCGCCCACATACAGGGCAAACTCAATCAGGGTTTGGGCGTTTACGAAGTTATCGACTTAGCCTTGAAATTGGGCGTGCTTGATATGTCCGCTACGCCTGAAGTCATTAATGAGGGCCCCGCGTGGGCCGTCGTTGATGGTCATGGCTCGTCTGGTTACTATGCACTTAACGTCATGGCTGACATCGCGATTGAAAAAGCCCGTACCAGCGGAATTGCTATCGCCTATGGCGGCAACCACAATGATGCTGGTAGTTTCGCCTCCTACGTCTACAAAGCCCACGAACAAGACATGATGGCGATGGCGTCCAACAACACGCCGCCACTCGCGGCCCCATTTGGTGGTATGCAGAACCTACTTTCTTGCCCACCGTTTGATGCCATCGTACCGTCCGGAACCGAACCACCAATCTGGGCATCGCTCAAGTTCGCGGAGTTTTATGACGCCGATATTTCCGAGGCGGTTCTACACCATAAACCAATGAACGGTAAATGGCTGATTGACCCAGCGTCAGGAGAGTTGAGCGATAACCCAGCACCCTATGCAATGCCCTTCGAAGGGTATGGTCGCGTCTGGGGGTATTCTTGCGGTGGACAAATAGAAACTTCTCGCACCTACGCCCTCAACCTTTGGAACGAAGGTATGACCGCAATAGCAAACCCCATCGGCATTCCAGTAAATCAAATATCCAGCACTGACGAATTCATGGCAGCTTTAGACGGCAAGTCCGAAGCTACCACAACCGTTGGCGGAAGTTATTATCTCTGCATCAACCCAGGGGTTTTTGGTCCAATTGCTGCCGTAAAAGCAAAATCAGACGACTTTGTTACCAACGTCCGACAATCAAAAGCTCGACCTGGACATAGAGTTCGTATTCCCGGAGAAACTGCTTATAACAATCTTGCGGAAAATAATCAGACCATTGAGGTGCTGACCAATCATTGGCAGCCGTTTTTCGAAAATATCGCTGGTCAATACGGATTGAGCGAAAAGTCGATACGTGCCGATTTCGAGGCTCTCGCGCAGTGATACGAAAGTTACACCGATCGGAAAATCTCGAATGAGATCACTAGAACTTGAAAGACTACCTCCCGACTGCACTGCTAACGACATAGTAGAGGTGGCCGAAAAAGACGGCGGGGTAATCGTCGAGGGTTGGCTGAGCCCTCCTTTACTCCTGCAGTTCAACGCAGAAATTGAACCTTGGCTCGCCCAACATAAAGGAACGAACTCGGGTTCCGATGCCTCAGATGATTTTCTAGGAAAAAAAACACGACGCATCCAGGGTCTTACGGTCAAAGCCCCAACTTTTGTCGACATAATGATTGATAACCGTATTGTCGGTTTTGCTGAAACAGTGCTCGCCCCAGTTGGGCCTTCTATCATCCTAAACAACGGCGAGGTTATCGATATTCGTCCAGGCGAATCTGCCCAGCCCATGCATCGCGATGATGACGCCTGGAACTTTGCGAACGTTACAAATCCATTGATGATTAATACTATCGCTGCACTGGTCGACATTACGCCCGCAATGGGAGCAACGCTTGTCGCGCCGGGGAGCCATCGTTGGGAACGTGATCGAGTGCCTGCCAAAAATGAGATCGTGGCTTGCGATCTTCCTGCAGGTTCAGCACTTTTTTTCAGAGGTGATACATTACATGCAGGCGGCGCCAATAAGTCCACTAAACACAGACGCGCTCTATCAACGGGTATTTGCTGCGGCTGGCTACGGCCTGTTGAAAACAGCTACACCAATACTCCCATTGAAGTCGTCAGGATCTTGCCTCTAAGGGCTCAGGAACTGCTCGGTTATGCACTCTATGACGCTTCCGAGGTTGGCGGCGGTTATCTTGGTTATCACGATATGAGTGATCCAAAGAAACTACTCACCTAAACTCCGAACCGCTATCTAACCCCTCCCTCGTTTTTCGGAAAAATTGTATTGATGTCTGAACAGCGATCATCAATGCAGCCCCAACTAAAAGGAGAACGCCCATCACTTCTAAAGCCGGGCCGTTTATAGACCTTAGATAACCAAACAACGGGGGCCCACTTATCGCTCCAACCGCAAGCACAAATGACATCAGGCTTGAAACTTTACCGTTGTAGTCCACTTCAGCAACAATCGCCAACATATAACTGATCGAAAAATAGAACGCTAGCGGCAGCAGGAAAAGTGCAGCTGCATACTTGAACTCGGTTGTTTCTCCGCTTAAGAGCAATAGGCAAAAAACCGTCATCGTTGAAGCAGCCGCAATCGCGACGCGGCGATCCAGACGCTCACCAATAAAAGCCACGCACAACGGACCGACCCCTGACATCACAAGACCAATGGCAATCCAGCGCTCAGTAAATTCTGGATCAAGCCTGCTACTACTTGCGATACGCTCAAGAAATGCCCAGATGCCAGCGAAACCAGAAAAGTTGATCAACAACCCGGTAAGCGCAAATATCGCCAACAAAAGATTACCCCGTTTGCCGTCATTACTACGCACCCTGGATTCCGGTTGCCTCATATTGTCAGGAACGAGCAGTATCGAGAGCGAACCCACGATCACACCGAGTAAAATGATCAGGAAGAGATCCGCATAAGCATCGACAAGCAAAAAGGAACTCGTCAACAGAAACAACATGGCTGCCGGTACAAGTTGTTCTGCCGTTAATTTGACCGCGAACACTCGATCCGTATTTTTCATTTCAGAAGCAATCGTGAAACTGATCGGAAACAGCAAACCTGCACCTACGCCCACAAGTGCCAAACTAATTTGTGCCACAGCGAAGGATTCCGCCAACACGCAGGAAGAAAGCCCAATAATCATTGCCAAAAAACCCAGTTTTAGCAATTTTCGCCAGTTGAACCTTCGGACCCAAAACCCCGCAGTCGAGGTGATCACAGCGTAAGCAGCAAAGTAAGCTGTTGCAGCAACGCCGGTCTGCATATCGTCAAGCATAAACCTAGACGCCAATACCCCAGATATCACCGGCAGTAGCGCAAAGACCAAGACCGCAACAGTACCAATTGCAGCAACGCCAATTGTAGTGCGCATGGCATTAATAGCTTCCAATAAGGCTCCTAGAAAAAATCTGACGTCGCACTCGCTAAAATCCTTAGCGCGAAGCTACTTGAAAATATTGAACGCCTCGCGAACAACACAGCCATATACATCGAGACAAACCGCTGAAATACACGACTGCGACCCAACACAATACCGTAAAACGGGGAATGATGATGACAGCTTTTAGCTAACTATCCCCTCAATTTTCTGCTTTGCTCGCAATGTACAGACCAATTAGCGGCACAAGCAGTCACTGAGTCACCTCCTTCCCCCTATAATGCCGGCAAACTGGCGACGTTTTGCCAAAACCTAAACAGGCATTTATTAACCTAAAGTTAGCGCGCATTCGATCGCTCAACTGGTCCATTGAGTGATCTCTATTGCGAGCCTGCACGAAGCCGCTACGTGTTGCTAAGCGACGGAATAATAAAGCTGTCAGCCAAAGCGTCTGTTAGTGACGCTCAAAACAACGAACCCGAATCGTGGGTTTTGCTGCAACGGCACTTTTCTTGCCTGTTGGCGATAAACACGTTAAAAACCGTTGTGATCACAAGACCCTACTGACCATCATTTTTGAGGAAATAAGACGTGACCAACAAAACGAATGGGCAATATTTAGTCCAAGGCACAGTCGCCCCCGGCTTCGAGTCGGTGCAAGCCCTGTATGAACGGAATATGCAAACACTCGAGGAAATAAGCACCCAGTTGTGCGTTTATCACAACGATAAAAAAGTCGTCGACCTATGGGCATCGCACGACGATAGCTTCTCTCCAAATTCTCTAATTAATGTCTTCAGTAGCGGTAAAAGTCTTGAAACCATCGCCATGGCGTCACTTGTTGGTCAGGGCCTACTGAATTACGCTGCCAAGATCACAGACTACTGGCCTGAATTTGGCCACCAAGGCAAACAAGATTTAACCGTTGCGGAACTGATGCGCCATGAGGCTGGGCTTGCGGCCTTCGATACCAGTTTAGATACTCAAGATCTGTTGACCGAAAACATCAAAAAAAACAAGGTTGGCAAAGTCATCGAAGAACACGCACAAACCTATCGCCCTAACGGCGGTAGCAGGCGGGAATATCATGCCGTCACCAGAGGCTGGATCATCAACGAAGTATTTCGTCGAATTGAACCGGCTGGTCGCACAATTGGCGAGTACTTGCGCGAGAATATCAGTATACCGCTTGGCGTTGACGCGGTCGTTGGTGTCAAACAAGACGAACTGAGTCGCCGTGCACCTGTTGTCCCGCTAGGTTTCAAGTTCCTGTTTTGGGACAGCCTAAGACCAAAATTTTTAGGCCGACGAATGGAATCTAACTTTTTCCAGTTAGTCGCGAAGTTCATTCGACTAGTGCCCATGATTCGCGATCGAACAACCCGGGGTACACCTGCCCCACTTAAAGGTATGCATGGCATACAGTTCTTTAACGAACCTGCCTTGGCCATGGGGGAGACGCCATCGGCGAACGCGCATTCAAATGCTCGAAGCCTCGCCAAAATTGCCGCGATGATGTCCTCTGGCGGTAAATTTGAAAATCAAGAATTTTTAAACGAAACAGGATGGACTGCACTGCACAGTGACCCTGTCAAAGCCGTCATGGGCATGGGCCGCACTATTTTTACCCAAGGCGGGATAGCACATTTTACGCCGTGTGATACCAACAGCAGTCGACTTGACCAGGCATTTAATACAGGCCGCGAAGGCTTCTACGGGTGGATGGGGCTTGGCGGTTCCATTCTTCAGTGGCATCCGGGACATAGAATCGGCTTCGGCTACGTACCAACGTCATTAAACGTTACCGATATTGTTAATGAGCGCGGTAAGGCCTATCAAGCCGAAGTGATGCGTTGCATCGAGCGATTGAGCCAATAACGTTATTGCTACCTGTCGGTACTGACAAGGTGATCGGCTGCAGTCAGTAGCAACAATCCATCTGAGCCTACATAGTAGGCCTGTTTTACGCCACACTAACGACTTGCTTGATCAAAATACATCAATCAGATGGCACAACGAGATTATAAGTACCAGATCAGCTCGAACTTAACAAAATCTTCATCCTGCAAAAATGCTAAATCAGCATCGGGGTCAGCTTGCACCTCAAGCAGCCCTAGAAAGCCTCTTGGGATATTCCGCGTATTGTTGATCATGGAGGCTTCTACTGTGAGTTTTAGACGCTCACCCAGGCGGCTACTGGCTTCAAAAGTTGTCACGTATTCGTGGGACGCCCGGTCAATCAGCGCAACCAGGAGAGCGGTAGTATTTGCGGCATCATTAAATGCGTAGCGTAATCCTATGGCAAGATCATCTTGCCCTATTGCTGGGCCTTCGGCGCCACGCTCATCAAACAGGTACTCTGCAATCACCCCAAGATTTCCCCTAGTACCGGCGAAACCAACGAATGTCTTCTCGAACCCGGCGGTAGCTGCCGCATAGCGATCGCCCTGACCGCTTCTGCTAATTGCTTCTAACTTGAACGCCCAGTCACCCAAAAAAAATTGCGCATCCAGTCCCGTTTGGTCAATGACATCATAATAAGGTACCAGAATCACAGACGTTGGTAAGTTATTCTGTAACGGAACCGCGGCACAAACC
>JABIVN010000213.1 GCA_018667205.1 Gammaproteobacteria bacterium
GGATAGGCTCGTTTGACGAGTTGGTCAAAGGTCTCGCCGGTTTCGTCGATCGGTACCTGCATGAACTTGTCAAAGACTGTGTCTAATTTGGCCAATGATTCCATCGTCGTGCCCGGACGAGGAAACTCTTCAGTTTCCAGAGCAATAGAGCCGTCTTCGTTTCGAACCTTGATCAGGCTCTTATCAAAATGACCGTTATCGATCGCGTGCTTTGCGCGCCTTTGGCTTTCCACGGCCAAGGCATCGACATCATCACGCGTAAACCCATCGAGTGTGGCAATCATATCTGCGCAGATACCCTGGTGGGGTTGAGCATGAAGATTTCGAAGGTGTAGGTTGCTGCCATCAACGGTGCGGTTTTTATCTGCACGAGGGACCGTTGGCGTATAGGACATCATTTCCACGCCACCGGCAACGCAAAGATCATCCATGCCGCTCATCAGGTTTGCCGCAGCGATGTTGACCGAGGTGATGCCTGATCCGCAGAAACGGTCCAGCGTCATGCCACAGGCTTTGTCGCTCCAGCCGGCATCAAGCGCTGCCATCCGACCCACGCAGGAACCTTGCTTGCCAATCTGGGATGAACAGGCCACCACGACATCATCAATTTCTTCTGTTTTCAGGTCGTTTCGGTTGCCGATCTCTTCGAATACCTGAGCGAGCAATCTACCTGGGTGTAATTCGGTAAGTGCACCTTTACCGACCTTGCCGATACCGCGCGGTGTGCGAGCTGCGTCAATGATGTAGGCTTCTGCCATGATCTGTTCCTCTGTTTATATGAAAGTGTCTGGTACTGAATACGGGAATTTGTGAAAGCGATCTATTGTAAGGTGGTTTAGGGGTGAGAACCAAACGCCCCGCGTTCCTGTACTAGTGGCTATTAGAGGCCATAAAGGCTCGAAATGGCGTCTGAGCGCTTGTTGAATGAAGAGCGATAGGCGCTAGAATCCCGTCCCACTGATCGATGACAAATATTGAGCTATTAATGACGGAGTTAAAAGTCCTGCACGAATCTATTGTGCAGCCAGAAGAAATAGACGCACTTGGCCATATGAACGTGCGTTATTACATGACTAGAGTGGATCAGGCGAATCGATCGATGCTGGCAGGAATGGGTATTCAGGAAGAGTCCGGTAAGGTCATTCGCAGATTAGATACCTACACACGATTTCACCGAGAACAATTTGTCGATGCCAAGCTACATACGCTGGGTGGCTTGATTGCGGTGGAGGGGTCAGATGTGTCACGGGAAGTGAATGGCTATTTTGAAATTCGTAATCCGGACAATAACCAGGTTGCCGCATCTTTTATATTACGAAGTTGTCTGATTGATGTTGCTAGTCAGCAGGTTTTGGATATTTCCGTCCACAGTGACAATTCCAACACGTATTCCAACGAACCTGGTGCGGTGGTCCCTGAGCATGGAATGCCCAGGTCCTTGTCTTTAAACAGCCCCGCAAAGATCCGGCTTGAAGCGTTGGAAGCAATCGTTGGCGATGACCCGACTCCCGGTATGATGAGCGGTCGCCACCAGAATGTCGTGCATGCTGATGATTGTGATCCAAATGGCAGGCTGCGCGAAGAAGTGGACCTGATGTTCGTCTTGCACAGGCCTACGCTAGACGATGAAAGCGAACCTGCTGGGCCGCCGATCATGCGTGATGCCCAGGGGCGGCGTTACAGCTGGGCCATGATTGAGACCCGTAGCCTTGTCTGGCATAGACCGATGGTAGGTGAGACTATTTTATCGATCGGTGCTGATATTGCCCATGGAGAAAAGTGGCGACAATCCAGGCGGTGGATGTTTGCTGAAAAAACAGGTTTACTGCTGGGAGTAAGTGATTCGGTTGGCCTGTGTATTGATCTTGATGCTCGCCGCTCGATCCCTATGCCGTTGGACGTGGTAGAGGCTATCAAACGGAGTAGTCTGCCGCAATTTGCCTGAGTAACCTAATATGACCATGCAAGTCGAAAAACTGGATGCAAGCTTCGGTGCCCAAGTGACCGGGGTCGCGCTCGGCTCGATTAGCGATACAGGTTTTGATCAAATTTATGATCTATGGCTCGAACACGCGCTGCTTGTTTTTCCGGGACAACACCTGACGAAGGGTGAGCAAGAAGCGTTCGCCAGTAGATTCGGTGAACTTGAATTTGAGTTATCACCCATTGGCAACGTTAAAAAAGATGGCACGCTTCGAGTCGACGATGACTCAGATAATGTTGTTCAAATACTGAAAGGAAACGAGGGCTGGCACTATGACAGTACCTATATGGAAATTCAGGCGCTCGCCACGGTGTTCACGGCGCACCGTGTTCCCTCAAAAGGTGGCCAGACAGGCTGGGCTGATATGCGGTCAGCCTATACAGCGCTAAAGGATGACTTGAAGATAAAAATAGAGGACCTGAGCGCTTTTCATTCGCTCTATCACAGTCAGCGCAAGATTGGCCACGACCCAAAAACCGGCAGCGGTTATGGCTTTGATAATCAGCAACCGCCGCTTCGTCCGCTGGTAAAAATCCATCCCGAGACAGGTTTGCCGGCATTGTTGATTGGTCGGCACGCTTATGACATAGCTGGATTAACCGAGCATGAATCGGAAAGGCTGTTAGGGGAGCTCACTAATTTCGCCTGCCAGCCGCCCAGGCTCTACATCCATAGTTGGACGGTAGGCGATGCCGTCTTGTGGGATAACCGATGTCTCATGCACCGTGCCTATCCCTGGGATTTTTCTGAAGCGAGAGAGATGTGGCTGGCAAGAATTGCCGGAAACCCGCAAACCGAATCAGGTAGTGCTGTTTCTCTTTAGTGCTTTTTCTCTTCAGTGCAGTCTCTCTTGAATGCCGTGTCTCTTTAGGCCGCTCGGATTCTAGAACCCAGCGCTATTCGATAAAATACTGGCACAGCGA
>JABIVN010000214.1 GCA_018667205.1 Gammaproteobacteria bacterium
CGATGATTCTTACGTTGGCTTTCAGAGGCTCGATGCCGCCGACGCGATAGTATTCACTGTCTGAAAGGACGCGTAATAATCGAGTTTGCGTTTCTGGTGGCATGTCGCCGATTTCATCCAGAAAAAGAGTGCCTCCCTCGGCTTGTTCGAATCGCCCCGTCCGTCTTTGATTGGCTCCGGTGAAGGCGCCTTTTTCGTGCCCAAAAAGCTCTGACTCGACTAGGTCGTAGGGTATGGCGGCCATGTTCAGGGGGATGAAGGGTTTAGCTGCTCTGATACTATGTTTGTGAAGCGCATGTGCCACCCGTTCTTTGCCGGTTCCGGACTGGCCATTTATCAGCACACTGACATTCGATTTCGACAGTCTTCCTATGGCGCGGAATACCTCTTGCATCGCTGGCGCCTTGCCTATGATTTCAACTTGAGGTTCTTTGGGTGGTGGCTCCGCCGTCATCGTTTGTTGTGCTTGCGCAAGGGCGCGACCGACGACGGCAACGGCTTCGTCTAATTCAAAGGGTTTTGGCAGGTATTCAAAAGCGCCGCCCTGAATCGAAGTGACGGCGCTATCAAGATCCGAATGAGCTGTCATGACGATCACTGGTAACCCTGGATGACTGCCTTTTAGTGCGCTCAATAGTTCCAGTCCGTCTGTTCCTGGCATCCTGATGTCCGTGATGACAACTTTTGGTGTCGATATTGGTGTCGATAAATGTAGCTGTTCAAGGAGCTGTTCCGCAGATTCGAAA
This sequence comes from Gammaproteobacteria bacterium, assembly GCA_018667205.1. Classification (GTDB taxonomy): domain Bacteria; phylum Pseudomonadota; class Gammaproteobacteria; order Pseudomonadales; family Azotimanducaceae; genus UBA9659. The sequence goes on from JABIVN010000214.1 coordinate 747, forward strand.
CACGTCACGTTCCAACCATTCTGAGTCAGCGCCTTTTCAAGTACCCAGCGGATTGACCGTTCGTCGTCTACCACCCAGATGATGCTGTCGTTACTCATTGTTCTACTCCAGGGGAATAATGATTGAAAAAGTCGTGTCGCCGGGTTCGCTCTCAAATTCGATCATGCCGTTGTGTTGAGCAATGATTGATTGTGCAAAAGTTAGCCCTAATCCGGTGCCTCCGGGCCTTCGCGAGATCATTGGATAAAATAGTTGGTCTTGTATTTCGGGCGCAATTCCGGGGCCGTTGTCAGTAATGTCCACCCGCACAACCACCTTGTGTCGAAGGCCCTTAATGGTGAACTGTCTATCGATTCTAGTAGTGAAAGTCAGCGCTGGATGTGGGGTCGTTTCAAGTATTTGCATGGCATTCCTGGCCACATTCAGGACGGCTTGCAGCATTAGCTCTGGGTCAATGAACAGTTCAGGGATGCTCGGGTCATAGTCGCGGATGACTTTCAGGTTCCTGGATTCTAGTTCAACAAGGCTCGCCGTTCGCTCAAGAACCTGGTGAATCGATATCGGTGCTTTCTGTGCCAAGGTGTTGGGTCCAAGCATCCTGTCGAGTAAGGAGGTTAATCGATTGGTTTCTTCGATGATGATGTCTGTATATTCTTCCAGAGATTTATCAGGGAGCGCCCTTGCAAGCAGTTCTGCTGACCCCTTTATGCCACCCAGAGGATTCTTGATCTCGTGCGCTAAGCCCCGGACCATTTGGCGAGTGACGTCGTAGTGTTCCTGTATAGCGGCATCACGATCGATGCGCAGATAGCGATCCATAGGAATAAGCTCGACGACAGTCTGCTCCCCATCCTGAACCGGTGTGACAGTAACATCGGCCGTGAAGTTATCCTTACCCCGTAACAGCAGCTGCATTTTCCTTTGAGTGAAGGTCTTGTTAAAGATGGCAGCCTGACGGACGATCTCAGCAAGTTCCTCGCCGTTAATGATCAGTTCTATGAGGCACTGGCCTGCCATGTGGGTCGCCGATTCTTTTAACAGGTTTTCCGCTGCCTGATTAGCAAACAGGATGTTGTGATCTTCACTAATGACCAAGATGGCCGTGGACAAGTTGCTAAGGACAGCCTCGCTCGTCATTTCAGTTTTTGGTTTAGGTTTCGTTTTCATAGGATCTTGGCGCGGTCAAACGTTCTGCGGCTGGTTGCGTTAGCTATCGAGTTTAGTCTTTAACGAAGCAAGAAGTGCACCAAAAAACGAGTTCTGACGAAAATCGTCGATGGAGCGCTATTTCAGGCCGGTAAATGAGGCGAGCCTGCCAATGAGGTTCTACTGCTTGCACCAATATAGTGCGTGGCTGATGATGAGCCGTGGTGGTGCAGGTCGATTCGGCGTTACTTAGGTCTTACTTAGGTCTTACTTAGGGCCTGCTTCGGGGCTTTGCGTCAGTGTGGTACCTCAGAATAGAAATATTATGGCTGGGGCCGCCGGAGACGACATTTCCTTGCTGATCGATAACTCTGATATTAAAAGCATGCGTTCCTCGATCAACGTTAGTGAGCGAGATGATACCGCTTCCGTAGAGATCGCGGATTTTAGTGCCGTCCATCAGAAGTTCGGCGCTGTGAGGTGATTGAACTGATGGTGAGATCGAAATAGTTAGGCTGAGGTTTCCAGCATTGTCGCGGATAACTGAGTCGTTGTTCGGGTGAGTTACCAGCAGGCTATAGTCTATGTTCGTTGATGATGGTGAATCATCGCTTTGCCCTGTTAGTTGCCTTTGTTGGTACGTTTTATCGGTGAATATGCTGGGTTTACGGATGGTGATAGGTTCCGCCCCTGGTGTAGCCTGGTCGGAGAATGTCGGTACGCCCTTATCGCTAATTTCTCGATAGATTTCTTCTGCCGAGGCGGATGAGTTTGCCAATGCTACTAACAATGCGGTGAGTATTTTCATCGATGACTCAAAAGGTGTGACCAATCTATTGTGATGTTTTACGCAGGCAAAAAAAAGTCCCTAACTGGAGGGACTTTTTAGTTTTCCCCGACGAAGTCGGGGGAAGTTCCATTACACGCTATAGTACATTTCAAACTCAACCGGGTGTGTGGTCATGTCAAGTTTCTCCACTTCCTCACGCTTAAGAGCAATGTACCCGTCGATCATGCTGTCCGTAAAGACATCACCCTGACGTAGAAATTCTCTATCCGCATCCAGTGCATCCAGTGCCTGGCCTAGTGATGAACAGACAGTAGGAAGATCTTTTAACTCCTCTGGAGGAAGATCGTAAAGGTCTTTGTCGAGAGGACCAACCGGGTCAATCTTGTTCTTGATACCGTCTAGGCCAGCCATCAGCATAGATGCGAACATTAGGTAAGGGTTTGCGGTTGGATCGCCAAAACGTACTTCGGCTCTAACACCATTAGGGCTGCCCCCCTGAACATACGGGATACGAATCGAAGCAGAACGATTCATCGCCGAGTAAACCAGTATTACTGGCGCCTCGAAACCCGGCACCAGTCTTTTGTAGGAGTTAGTAGAAGCATTAGCGAATGCATTGAGCGCCCGCGCGTGCTTGATGATACCGCCGATGTAGTACAGGGCGGTTTGTGAAAGGTTACCGTAGCCATCACCTGCAAATAAGTTCGTGCCATCTTTAAAAATGGATTGGTGAACGTGCATACCATTACCATTGTCTCCAACCAGTGGCTTCGGCATGAACGTTGCGGTTTTGCCGTAGGCGTGAGCAACATTGTGAACACAATATTTGTAGATTTGGACTTCGTCTGCTTTGTTCACCAGTGTGCTGAACTTCGCGCCAATTTCGCATTGCCCCGCGGTGCCCACTTCATGGTGATGCAGTTCAATATCCAGCCCCATGGATTCCATCGCCGAGCACATGCTGTTTCTGACATCCAGAAGTGAGTCGACTGGAGGTACTGGGAAGTAACCACCTTTAACGCCGGGTTTGTGACCGGTGTTACCGCCTTCGACCGTAGCGGCTGTCATCCAGGCCGCTTCTTCAGATTCTATTTCATACATTGCACCGCTCATGGTGGACTTGTATTTTACGTCGTCGAAAACAAAAAACTCGGGTTCCGGACCAAAGTAGGCAGTATCACCAATACCTGTTGAAGACAGGAAGGCTTCTGCACGCTTAGCAATGGCTCGAGGATCTCGCTCATATCCCTGTAAAGTGCTTGGTTCAACGATATCGCAGCGCAAGTTTATGGTGGTTTCTTCTGTAAAAGGGTCGACCACTGCGGTTGAATCGTCAGGCATTAGGATCATGTCTGCATTATTAATTGGCTTCCAACCGGCGATGGAGGAACCATCAAACATTGCGCCATGTTCGAAGAAATCTTCATCAATTTTTGACG
>JABIVN010000215.1 GCA_018667205.1 Gammaproteobacteria bacterium
ATTCGCGGCGCCTATCTGGTCAACACCTCGCTGGAGCTGGCACCAAAAACATCGAAACACTGGCAGCTCGTTGCCAACATCGAGCAAAGCCAAACTGAGTCGGTCGATTTACAGCGTCAACTCGCTAACCCACAAGCACTTGCGGCTGCCATTGAACAGTCCATTCAACACGGCAGCGACGCGCTCGCTCGCATCATGGCCGGCTGCGATGGATTTCAGGTAACGGCCGAAGAGAAGGTGGCAGTCCATCACTATGCCAATGTTCAGTACAATGTTTTACGAGGTGGTATATTCGATAATCAGTATCAGGTTGCCTCTGGTGATTTCAGCGCCACGATTAGGTTATTTAATGACGATGTCTATCAACAGCATCAGGCAGTGCTTGACGCGCTGCCGAAGCATGTGGACTTCAATCAATTACTGTCGACTATTATTGATCAAGGTGACCCCCAGCTTGAACGCCTCACCTATGAGTACTTGCCCATCACCTTTGGCCGACGTCATGGCGATCCCAGCAGGCCCTGGAACGATTTCGAAATCAAGCTGAAAAACGACAAGGGCGAGCCATTGCTGTCCTACCAAGGTAACTGGCGTGACATCTTCCAAAACTGGGAAGCATTAACGTTCAGCTACCCAGAATTTATAGAAAATGTAATAGCCAAGTTCGTCAATGCTTCCACCGCCGATGGCTACAATCCCTATCGCATCACCAAAGAAGGTATCGACTGGGAAGTAGAGGAACCCGATGATCCCTGGAGCTACATTGGCTATTGGGGTGATCACCAGATCATCTACCTGCAAAAATTATTGGAGCTTTCGCAACAGTTTCACCCAACCCGACTTGATCTGCTTCTGCACCGGCGCATATTTAGTTACGCCAATGTTCCTTACAAGATCAAACCCTTTGAGGACCTGTTGGAAAACGCCAAGAACACGGTAGTTTATGATAATCAACAGGCGCTGCGAATTGAACAGAGGGTAACTAGGCTCGGCGCCGATGGTAAGTTGTTGGCGGACGCCAATGGTCAGGTATACCTGGTTAACCTGCTAGAGAAATTACTGGTGCCACTGCTAAGCAAGCTGGGCAACCTGGTCATAGACGGTGGTATCTGGCTCAACACTCAACGACCGGAGTGGAACGACGCTAATAACGCGTTGGTTGGCCAAGGTCTGTCAATGGTGACGCTTTATTATATGCACCGCTATGTAAAGCTTTTGCAACAATTGCTAACGGCGCAATTAACCAATGGACAGCCCGAAGTGGTCAGTTTGTCCACGGAGGTCAGCCAATGGTTGTTCGATACCGGCTCGGCACTCAGTTCAGTGCGCGAGCATCTGGGTCATGGCCCAGTTTCTGAGACACTGCGCTACGCCACATTGGCCGAGCTTGGCCAGGCGTCCAGCCGTTATCGCCAAGCCATCTATCAGCAGGAGTCCTTTAGTGGCACCCGGCCCCATGGCCTTGTGCAAATAACGGCCCTGCTCGACGATGCGCTGGCTGCGATCCATCACAGTATTCAAAGCAACTTGGGGTCTGATGGCCTTTATCATGCTTATAACTTATTAGAATTGCGGTCGGAAACGGTAACCGTCGATAGACTCTACGCTATGCTGGAGGGGCAGGTAGCAGCCCTCAGCTCAGGCGCCATTGCACCGGCTCAAGCAGTCGAAGTGTTGGACACATTATTTGAAAGCAACGTTTACCGGGCCGACCAAAACACCTTCCTGCTCTACCCCGACCGTCCATTGCCGAGCTTCTTAGCAAAAAACCGCCTGCCCACTGATCAAGTCGAAGCGCTGCCATTACTCATGCAAATGCTGGCACAAGGTGAGCATCGTATTATCGAGCGCGATGCCAACCGCTGCTACCGGTTTAATGCTGAACTAAGCAATATCGGCGATCTCAATGACCAACTGGATGCCTTGACTGCGGAGTATGGTGACGCCATTGAGCAATCGCGCCAACCGCTTCAAGCGTTGTACGAACAGGTGTTTAATCATAAGGCCTTTACCGGCCGTTCGGGCGGCATGTTCGGATTTGAAGGGCTGGGCAGTATCTATTGGCATATGGTGTCTAAATTGCTACTAGCGGTACAGGAAAACTTTTTTGCCACGCGCGAAGATGGCCATAACAAAGAAACTGAAGGCAACCAAGATACTGGGCAACGACTAGGGACGTTGTACTATCGTGTTCGTGAGGGTATCGGGTTTAACAAAACGCCCGCCGAATACGGCGCCTTTCCCACCGACCCCTACTCGCACACGCCCAAACACATTGGTGCCCAACAACCGGGCATGACAGGCCAAGTCAAAGAAGAAATGATCACCCGTTTCGCCGAACTGGGTGTGCGCGTTCACGGTGGCGCCGTGCTCTTCGACCCTAGTTTGCTTCGATCCTGTGAATTTGTTGCAGAACCGACTCCGTTTCGATTTCTGGATGTAGATCGACAATGGCAACAACTTACGGTGCCGGCCACGGGTCTAGCATTTAGCTGGTGCCAGGTGCCCATCGTTTACCGACTGGACAACAGCGTCGACACTAGCCTAACGGTTACCTGGAATACGGGGACGCAGCAGCTTTTACCGGGCCTAACGCTACCCTCCGAGATAGCAGAAGCGCTGTTTAAACGCAGTGGACGCATTCGCCAACTTGATCTGGTGCTGGGTAACAGCCAACTGTTTTCTGAGTAATAGTTCAATGGCGCCAGTAGCGCTTGGGCGCTGGTTTTATAGCGCGATATGAATATTCGACAACTTCTAACGTGAGAGAATAAAATAATGGGGATTACCGATCCTAAGCAGTGGTTAACGCTGGCTATTATGTTGCCCCTGGCAATGATCTTGCCCGCTCACTCAGACAGTAATCACTACGAGGGCAGAACGAATTATCAAGCGCCGCAAGCACCCCAGGCATTGGTGGTGGACGGTGTGGCCGACGAAGCAATATGGCAAAAGGCCGCGTGGCAAGTTCTTGATCAGCGCTGGTTGGGACCCGAGTACACCAAGGAAGATTTTCAGGGCCGGTATAAAATTGTTTGGACTCAGAACAAGATCTACCTCCTGGGAGAGTTTGTCGACGATATCCTGATCGATACACACCGTGACCCGCTCACACAATATTGGGACGATGACACTTTAGAGATTTTTCTGGACGAAGATTATTCCGGCGGCGACCATCAGTATAATCACAATGCCTTCACCTACCATTTGTCGCTGGATAATCAAGCCATCGATATAGGCACCGATAAAAAACCGCGCAGTTATTCTGACCACGTCGAAAGTCGATGGCAGCAGCATAACAATACCATCCTGTGGGAAGTCAGCATTGACGTCTACACAGACGCTTACCGGGACGACGCAAGCGACAATCAACGAGTGTCACTATCAGCGGGGAAAGTCATGGGTTTGATGGTGGCTTATTGCGATAACGATGGCAGTGAATTAAGGGAAAACTTTGTTGGCTCTGAATTTGTCCCGGGTGAAGGAAAAGACAGAGGCTGGATTGACGCCGGTTTGTTCGGCGCACTTACGCTGGTCGAATAACCAATACAGAATCCCTTTATCCACCATACTGCTTTGAAATAGCCACCAAGCGGGGGCCAATGGCAAGAGAAGGGCTAGGGGCTAGGGGCTAACCCCGCACCAGGGTGATCCATCACTGCCGAGCTTCGTGCTTCACCCAATCGATCTCCATCACCCAGTCACCACCGATCATGGGTGAATCATTAATTTTGGCAAAATTCAGGATAGCGAACAGCGGCTCCGGAAATTGGTCATGGGGATCGGGACTACTGTAAATCTCTTCGCCATCCAGACGGAAGACGATGTGTTTTTCGTCCCATTCAACAGAATACTCATGGAATTGGTCGAGGCTCGCTTCCTGCACCAGCATCAGCGCCTGCCAATCGCCGCCGCCGCAATAACCCAAGCTTTTAATCGCACGGGCGGCATAGTGATCGGGTCCGCCATCACTATGATGTTCAAAAATATCGATTTCGCCGGAACCGGTCATCGGCCAGCACACGGTCTCATCTGCCTCATCAACCGGCGCTTCATTGTTCTGAGCGCCCAATAACCACCATGCGGGGAACATCCCCGACTGGCCACTATTTTCAACTTTCAACCGGGCTGTCCAGCGGCCTTTAACAAACTCCTTGCGATTCTTACTGGCGATACGACCAGCCACATATTGGGTGTCTGGGTGTCGCTTACCAAACTTATCTAAATTGTCACAGGGGCGCTTTTCGCCAAGGTCAACAACCCGTAGTTTGAGTGTACCGTCGCTGACTTGCCGCGTATTAAATTGATTCTCTGGCACGTAACAGTGATGCTCATCATTGACCCAGATCCTTTGGTCTTGCCAGTTATCCGTATTGAAACTGTCAAAATCATCTAAAAAATCGGTGGTCCAACCTGTCGCAACAGCCACCGTTTCCTGGCTAGTTTTATTGCAACCAGCGGACAACGACAGGGCGACCGCTAACGCTATAATAAAAAGCGCTCGATTCATATTAACTCCGAAGCTGGGGGTTTATGCCCCTTTGAACATGTCATTATTTGGCATCAGAACCAAAAAAAATCCGACGTTCTTTCGAACGACGGATTCTTAGCGTACTGCAGGCCAGACTAACGGTTAGTTAGTCTGGCCCCCTTAGGACTAGAAGTTAGCTCTAAGTCCAAACTTATACATTGGACCATGATCTTGCGCTAAAAAGATCATCTCTGACTGGCGAACAAAAAGCCGTACGGGCTCGTCAGTGACATTGCGTGCTTCAACAAATATCGTGACGTTGTCGTTAACTTTGTATGCTCCCGTAAGGTCTAGCTGACCACGAGCCTCTAGGAAGATAGGATTATTACTTCCATCAACACCGGCGTAAGTCTCGTCTCTGTAGTTCCAACCAACCGTTGCTTGCCACTTATCATCTTCATAAAAAGCGGCTAAGTTTGCTGAGTCACCAAATCCTGGTAAGGCGAACTGCTCGCCCAGCGAATAAACATCGGCTTCAACATCGCCGCCAACAAAGGTCGCATTGGCGCTAACACCAAAACCAGTTTCGCGAAATTGATGCTGTATGGCTATTTCCCAGCCATCAACAGTACCGCTTTTGCCGTTATCAGGTTGGACAATATCGATCAGCGCGAGTGGATCAGTGGCTTCGCCAATGATGTATTCAGGCGGACAAACCCAGGCGCCACCGTAGCAAATTCCAATACTGCCCTCTTGACCAGCGGTGTTCCACCACAATGTCTGAAGCTCATTAGCCCAGACGGGTGTGTCGCCACGGGCATTGCCCGCCGCTATATCAGCCCTTGCCTGGTTGGCGAAATCACCCAAAAAGGGGTCAGTCAGTGTGCCGTATGATTGCGTCTTGGTGCTGGAGGTCAGGAATCCTGAGATATCTTTTCTAAAATAACCGATCGCAAAATAACTTCCTTCTGCGTAGTAATTTTCGTAAGCGATATCGAAGTTATTTGATTCTAACGGCTCCAAACCGGGGTTGCCGGAGTTAGCCTGAGCATTTTCACCAAATTGCCGCTGAGTAAAGGCTAACACTGACCGCAGGTCATTGATGCCAGCTCGGGCAATACTCTTGCTGGCTGAAAACCGCACAACACCTGTTTCGCTCACACCCAAACTAATACTCAGATTGGGCAACACATAGGAGTTGCTGGCTGAAATTGCAACAGGCACTTCACCGTTGTAGAGAACATTGAAGCCGTCTACGTTCCATAGAATGTCACTGGCAATCTGGCTAAGTGCGGTAGAGGTTGTTTCTGCATCTTCGTAACGCAAACCCGCTGAAACATTCAGGGGCATTCCATTGATCTCGCTTTCGAAATTGAACTGAGCATAAATCGCGGTTAATTCCTCTTCGACTGTGCCATCAACGGTCGTAGGCCCTGCGTTGAGAAGGCACCTGTCGTCCCCGCGCTCACCCGTCGCTAGATCGGTAAATCCTGTGCCTGCTGCATCACTAACAATTTCGCAATTGGCATAGTTTTGTGCCCACCACAATGCCGGCGGCGCATCGGGCCCCCAACCCGCTCTAGAGAAAGCCGCGGCAGCAGCAGGAACATCAATGGCTAGGTAGTAGCCTTCTGGGTTTGTACCACTTTCATCCATAAAACCCGACAGCGATGTTCTGCTGAAGATAGAATCATCGTACTGAACATAGTTCAACACTGTTGACGTGCCGTCGTTACCCGCGCCCTGAATAATAAAATTACTCGCTCTGGTATCGCGCACTTCTTGTTCCATTCTGGATATACCGAATTCAATCGATTGTAAAGAATCGACGAACATCCCATCTAGATTTTCCCATTTGCCATCTATCTGGAATTGCTGCAATTCGTTACGTTTTTTCTGACGGTTAAAAGTACCATTGGTTGAACCTAAATCATTGGCTTGAATTTCGTTGTAACCTTCGATGTTATTGCCCTGAAAAGAATTGGACACATCAAAGTCATAGCTAGGAATACCACTTCTCCCAAAACTGACATCTCTGGAATTTAACGTAGCAGCAGGTTCAAAAATACCGGCGTCGCCCCACCCGGGCCAGTTAGCGTTGATAAAGGAAATGGAGTTATCTAAACCAGTCCCATCCTTCTCAGCTGACGAATCATGATAATCGAAGGTCAGTGCTAGCGAATCGGTTGCTTGCCATTCAACATTGAAACCCAGCGATTTGTTGGTGCTGTCTTCAAAACCCCAAGTCGCAGAATGGGTATAAGTACCACCGGCGTAGCTAGAGTCAACAATGCTACCATTGCTATTCGCTATGCCGGAGGTCATATCAAAGCCACCGAGATAACTACCAAACTGGTTCCCTTCAGTCTTAAATTCTACTTCGGAGTAGGTGTAGTCTACTGTTGCTCTGACGGTTTCGGTGACGTCAAATTGCACCGTAGCCTGGGCATTGTTACGTTCCCGCTCATTGTCCTTTACCTGGAAACCAATTTTTTCTGGGAAAAATAGCGTTCCATCGGCGCGCGTATTGGCGCTCGCATCAATCGTCGCGCCACCGATTCGGCCGGGTATGTCTGTGGTGTTGAACCAACTCGTTTCCTGCAACCCTTCTTCACGGTTAGTTCTTTCCTGGCGAGAACCCGATAACGATATGCCGAGTCTGTCATTCAGGAACGTATTAGTGACGAAAAAATCAATCTCGGGGGTGACGTCATCGTCAATGTCGGTGGAATCAATTACGCCGCCAACACTGAAAGAGCCTTTAAAGCCCGGAGCATTCAAGGGCTTTGCGGTGACTATGTTAATCGTAGAGCCAATACCTCCCGTGGGCAGTTGTGCGGTAGGCGTTTTAAAGACTTGCACTGCCTCAAAGCCATGCGCAGATATGTCGCCAAAATCGAACGACCGGCCGCCATTGTAAACGCCGGGTACTGTTGGCATTTGACGGCCATTCAGTGTGACCAGGTTGAATTCTGGTCCGAAGCCACGTACTGCAACCTTTGACCCTTCGATATTGTTTCTGTCGATAGCAACACCAACCAAACGCGACAAGGCTTCCGCTAGGTTACCATCTGGGAACTTACCCATGTCTTCGGCAACAATCGTGTCAACGATACCGTTATAGTATCTCTTATAATCAGCGGCTTTGGTCAGACCGGATCGAATACCTGTAACAACAACTTCCTCAATAGCTACATTTTCGACGACCTCGTCACTACTTGCAGAACCGGCTTGAGCAACAACTGGCTCTGCTTCCTGGGCCCAACTTTGTGACACGGCAGTTAGCAGCACTAAAGCTAACTTGCTGGCGAACAACTTATTTTTATAAATCATTAAATCCCCCTCCTATAAAGGCGTTTTGCCTATACACGGCTTTTTGTTTTGTCTTCACAGCAGGATAGTGATCACGACCCCCAGCACTGTGTGCCGTTTTATACAGCATTTGTCTGGTGATACAGCTATCATTTGCGCTAAGTGGGACTCGCGCTACGATGAGATGGTCACTCCGATGGAATAGTCACTGCGATGGAATAGTCACTGCGATGGAATAGTCACTGCAATGGAATGGCCGCTGCAGGGAAACGTCTGTTCATCCCGCAAGCTGAAAAGTCATAAGACGCTCTACATAACTCCTCGCGATAGATCTGCGCTGAACGGTCGTGAAACGTTATGTCTGATCATGGCCGATGAGCTGAGCCATACCAGCCGAGCAATAGTGGCGCTGGCTAGTAATGAAACCTATCACCTTCAACAATATCAATCGAGACGAAACATCTGCTGTTGCCGTGTTGCTGAACTATTGTTGCGCGAGAAAAACTTTGATTGCGTCGCGATAATTTCGGCTAACTTTGAGCCGCTCATCGCAATCTAAGTGAAGGATATATTCCCCCTTCTTTTGCGCCGTCACTTCGTCGATACGGTCAAGGTTGACCACCGTAGAGCGGTGAATTCGCTTAAATTTATCCGGGTCTAATCGCGACATTAACGACTTTAGGGTACTGCGCATCACGTGGGTCAATCCTTTGACGTGAACACACATATAATCACCCGCGGCGTCAACCCAATCAATATCGTTTGCATCAATTAGTACTGTACTATCTTGATCCTTTATTGCTATTTTGCTGTCCGAAACCCACTGTCCATCAACTCCCGGAAAGTCTCCCGCGGAGTCAAAATTGCCGTCGACTTTTTTTGCGATTTCATCGATAGCACCTATCAAAGAGGGCTTATGATGGCCATCGTCATTCTCAAACGGAAAACGGTCACAAGCTCGATGCACTGCTCGCAACAAGCGCGTTTCGTCTACAGGCTTCAGTAGATAGTCAACCGCATGTAGGTCAAAGGCATCTAGGG
>JABIVN010000216.1 GCA_018667205.1 Gammaproteobacteria bacterium
CGTAAACAGAAAATTCCAATATTTGACCTGGCCAAATTTCGAACCCACCTAGCAAATTGAACATCAACATGAATCCTGCAAACATCGACACCAGCATCACCAATAACCCATTGGCTATCATCACTCTTTGTAATTTAGACATCTCATTCCTCGTTGTTGGTCTGGTAGGTATGGTGGATATGGTGGATATGGTACGAAGATTTTTTTGATCAAACAGACCGCTGTGACCTTAAAGGCAACCCCATCTCTTCACTGCTTGTATCGATCACCGGCATCGGGCCTTGGTTATCAACCTGTTCATTGAAGCTCAACCATTGATCCAGCCATTCAGGCTCACTTTCCTGACGGGGGTTGTAGTTAGGCCCAAGGGCCCGCACAAGGAACGGCCCTACTTTTACAACGATCGCGCTGAACTGACAGACAATGCCCCATGTCCGGCGGAACCGGTTAGCGCTTGAATCGCGCCGCAATGCGGACAACATTCCAATAAACCCAAGACCCAGGACATGTGCGGAACCATGAATCACGCCGAGCACTCGCGGCCAATAGGCACCATACAGGTTTTCATAGACATCAAAGGCCACCGTCTTGTGTTCACATTCCTCTGCCATATGGGCCAGCCAGAATGATGTCACGTCTGCCTGTGCATTTTTAAAGAGCACCTTACGATCACCGATGAGCCAATTGGTAAACCCATTTGTCATGCATTCAAAACCTGCTGAATAAGCCAACCGGGTGCGCAGGCTTCGTTCAGTAAGCCGCTCATAAGAATCAGCGATTCGTTTTTCAATCTCGGCAAACTGTGGATGCCCGTTTTTAGTCAAACGCTCGTTTAAACGGCGATGACAACGATAATGTTGCGCTTCTTGCCCAATAAAGCCACGCATGTCTTCAAGCAATTGTGGATCGTCAACAAGCTGCAATGCTTCACGCATTGTTTTACAAAGGAAGGGCTCCAGGTAAGGCATGGTTAAAGAAACACCATTAAGAAAGTGGGCACGGTACGGGTTTTCTGGTACCCACATCGGGTCCAGATTTTCAGGAAACTCGAAGTCAAAATAACGAACCGGGATGATATTCAGATCCTGTACTTGAGCAGAGTTAGTCATCGTATCACGCCTGTTAGTACCTGCAGTATTTAGTATTTCCCTGCTTATCAACAGTTTAACTCATCGCCAAGTGATACCGGTAAATCATGCGGATTGCTCGCGCCCAATGGCCTCGACTCCGCCTCAGCCATATCAGAGAAACACCCACGTTTTACGGGATTTGGTCAGCAAACCGATCGGCGATGTGGCCAGCTTTGGTCAAACGATCGATTTCTTCATCATCGCAACCCAACAATTCACGATACACATAGTCGTTGTCCTGCCCCATTGCAACGGGCGCGGAACGGATACCCCCGCCTGAAATTTGGTAGATCGGCGCAGGGTATTGATAAGTGCCAATATCATCTTCCAGCGTCTGTTCCTGAAACAACGCGCGGGCCATTACATGCGGATCAGATAGAACACGGGACGCTTCAAGTATCGGTGCAGCAGCAACACCCGCAGCCTGCAGGCGATGAAAAAGATCGTAGTCTTCAAAGCCGCGCGTCCAATGACCTAATTGTTCGTCGATATAATCCTCTTTTGCTAGTCGGCCTGCAGTGGATAAAAAGTCATCAGAAATTGCCCATGTTGGCTCCCCCATGACCCCTCGAAGACGTAGCCAGTCTGCATCGCTCATCACGTTAATCGTAATCCAACGATCCAAGCCTTCTTCAGCTGACCCCGGCGACTTGCAAGGATAAGCACCGCAAGGCACCTCACCATCTGCGGCATAGATTGAACGATTGCCTCGCGCTTCATCCAACTCACCGTTCAGTGCGAAGTCCATATACGCCTGAGCAAACATGGCGGTTGCGTTTTCGGCTTGCGACATCTCAATAAGCTGCCCTTCGCCGAATTGATTTCGGTGCCAGACCGCGGCCATTAAAGCGAAGGCTATCTGCGACCCTGCAATATAATCAGCCGCGAATATTGTACTGTTCTCCGCTGGTTCGCTGCCACGATATCCGCGTAACAGCTGATGTCCGAGCACCTC
>JABIVN010000217.1 GCA_018667205.1 Gammaproteobacteria bacterium
CATAAGAAGTCCATACCTTGGAACCGTTAATGACATACTCATCGCCGTCGGCGACAGCCCTGGTTTGCAGGCTGGCGAGATCAGACCCTGAACCGGGTTCACTGTAACCCTGGCACCAGCGTATTTCTCCACGAACGATTTTTGGCAGGTGTTCCAGTTTTTGTTCTTCGTTCCCATACTCAAGCAATACCGGACCGAGCATACTTATACCAAACGAGGTCAGCGCAGGGCGGGCATTGACTCTTTCAAGTTCACTTTGTAGGATTTTGTTTTCGTCAAAACTGAGGCCACCACCGCCGTAATTCTTTGGCCAGGTTGGGAAGGTCCACCCCTTTGATCCCATTGCGTCAAGCCAGGCTTTTGATTCGGGGTTGGGGTAGGTAGCGTTGCGTCCGCCCCAGACGGTTTCGTCGTCTGATCCAGAGTTGCGCATACTTTCAGGACAGTGTTGGTCTAGCCACTGTCTGACTTCCTGGCGAAAGTTTTCCATTTCCTTTTCTTCCTGTATTCATTCGATGTTGAGTTCAGGCTACTGGGTAACCAAGCGGACAGGTTTTCCCTTAAGGAAGCCCTCAATGTTTTCTCTGCTCTGTTGAATGAGTCGGTTTCTAGATTCGATTGCGGCCCATGCGTTGTGCGGAGTCACGATCAAATTAGGGATGTCCTTAAGCAGTGGGTCGTTCAGAGTAGGGGGCTCCTGCTCAAGCACGTCGATCGCTGCACCAGCAATGTTGCCGGCTTGCAGACAGCTAACCAGGTCATACGGATCAACAAGGCCTCCTCGTGCCGTATTGATCAGGAATGCATCTTGTTTCATTAGCGCTAGAGTATCGGCGTTGATGATCCTTGAAGTTGCGTCGTTTAGCGGGCAATGCAAGCTGATGTAGTCAGACGTACGAAGTACTTCTTCAAATTTAGTTCGGCCTTCTCGCGGTTCCCTTCCTGGATGTTCGCTGACGACAACCTTCATGCCGAGCGCTGCTACCACGGTTCCAACCGCCTTACCCAGTTCTCCGTAGCCAACAATCCCTAGTTGCTTGCCAGCTATTTCTCTGATGGGGTAGTCGAGTAAGCAAAAGACGTTGGACGCCTGCCAGTCGCCGCGGCTAATGGATGCCTGGTACCGATGAAAGCTCGTGGAAAGATTAAGTATCAATGCCAAGGTGTGTTGAACGACCGAAGGCGTACCATAAGCAAGGGCGTTACTTACCTTGATACCGCGATTTGCTGTGGCAAGAAAATCGATGTTGTTGGTGCCCGTTGCCATGACACTGACAAACTTCAAAGCCCATGCAGAGGAAAGGCTGGATTCATCCAGGGCAATCTTGTTTGTAAGCACAACGGTAGCGTGTTTAATGCGTTCCGCTACCTGCTCTGGCCTCGTGAAAGGGTGAACCTGCCAGTCATCCAGTAGCTGGGTGACTGGGGAAAGGTCTACATCTTTACCTAGGCTATCTGCGTCAAGAACAACACCAAGCATGTCATCATCTAGCCTGGGGTCGCTTGGTTCCACTCCGCAACTCGTTCAGCGTGGGCTTCAAGTAGCGCGTCGACATCACCACTGATCGTTAACGAAATAATCGTGTCTCCCTGCGCTATCGAGTCGACAATGTCCTGGTCCGTGGAAGAATCAACTGAGCCGAAAACACTGTGCGCGCCATCCAGGTGAGGCGTGGGTCCATGGGTGATAAAGAACTGGCTACCGTTAGTGCCCGGACCTGCATTCGCCATTGAGAGTTTGCCTGCAGCGTCATGTTTAAGGCTTGCGTCAAATTCGTCCTCGAATCGATATCCGGGACCACCAGTGCCGGCGCCAAGCGGGCAGCCACCCTGGATCATGAAGTTTGGAATAACCCGATGGAAATTAAGCCCATCATAGAAGTTCTTTGCTGCAAGGTTAACGAAACTAGCGACTGTCACTGGTGTTTGATCCGGGTACAGGGTGATGTTGATGGTACCCTTGCTGGTTTCCATGGCTGCTGTGATATTCAAAAGGGATTATCCTTGTAGGTTAAGTTAAAGGTTCGAATTCAGTAAAAAGCGTTACGTTACCGGTTATCGATGGCCACGTAATCACGTTTATGTTCGCCTAGATAGAGCTGGCGTGGTCGGGCGATTTTGAACGGCGCGCCAATCATTTCATCCCAGTGTGTTATCCAGCCTGGCATTCTACCAAGGGTGAAGATGACTGTGAACATCGTGGTCGGAATACCCATCGCTTTGAGGGTAATGCCTGAATAAAAATCGATATTCGGGTAGAGGTTTCGATCAATAAAGTAGTCCTGTTCCCGCGCGATCGTTTCCAGCTTTTGAGCGACCTTAAGAAGAGGGTCCTCTGAGGAGCCTTGTTCTTCCAATACGGCATGGGCGCTGCTCTGCATGACTGTTGCCCGAGGATCGAAGTTTTTATAGACACGGTGGCCAAATCCCATCAGCTTGAACGGATCTTCTTTGTCTTTTGCCTTGGCGACATATTCTTCGATATTTGATTCATCGCCAATTTCAACCAGCATGTCGAGAA
>JABIVN010000218.1 GCA_018667205.1 Gammaproteobacteria bacterium
AAAGTTGGCGGCTGGTATATACACAAGGTTGCTGCCTTGGTTACCGAGGAAGTAGTCGTACAGCCACTCGGTGGGCTCGCGACCCTCTCGCTCGGCAATAGACGCCACGGAATTTTCCCGTTTTGGCATGTACTCAATGGGGTCTTCGAGTGGGTACATGTGTCTGAATCGAGTCTCGAAAATTTCCACGAAGACGTGCGGCTTTTCGCTTTCTTCGCGCAGGATCTGTGCTTTGACTTCGGGGTCTTTCAGCTTTTCGATTTTTTCTTCCCAGGGCAGATCATTTAGTGCGACGAAAGTTGGCCTGCTGTAGAAAGTGCTCATGGAAGCCGGGTGGCCCATCAACATGCCGACGGGTCGCGATAGTACCTGGCCGCGAATATCCAGTCCTTCCGACTGAGCGAGCTCAATGCGGTTCAGTTGGTCACTCCACAAGGTCGGAAGGTTTCCTAGGTCTAGCAGCGTAAAGGTTCCTTTAGCGCCTGTTTTCTCGCTGATTGAACGCAAGATGCTGAATTCATCGTCGGCATCTTCCCAGTCAGAAATCATTTGAAAGACGTTGTTACTGGATAGTGACTCGCCCAGTTGTTTGAGTTCTTCTGTTGCTGCCTTGTAAGTGGGTATGAATTCGCCGTTACTGCTTCTGTGTACCAGGGTCCGTGAAGTTGAGAAACCCATAGCCCCTGCATGCATGCCCTCTTCGATCAAGACCTTCATCTTTGCAATGTCGTCTTGGCTGGCAGGTTCCCTGTTTACCGCACGTTCACCCATCACGAAAACCCGCAGCGGTCCATGCGGGAAAAGGACGGCAACATCAATATCGCGGGCTCTTTCTTCCAGTGCGTCCAGATAGTCCGGGAAGGATTCCCAGTTCCAAGACAGCCCCTCGTTCATTGCGGTGCCGGGTATTTCCTCGACACCTTCCATCAACTGAACCAGAACTTCGTGGTCTTCTTTCTTACACGGGGCGAATCCGACACCGCAGTTCCCCATGACGACGGTTGTCGTGCCAAGGTTTGAAGACGGAGCCATGTGGTTATCCCAGGTGGCTTGACCATCGTAATGCGTATGAACGTCGACGAAGCCGGGTGTGACGATTTTACCGGTAGCGTCTACTATTCGCTCTGCTGTGCCGTCAATGTGTTCGGCAATCTTTGTAATAACACCGTCTTTTACCGCAATATCCAGTTTTTGTGATGGTTCACCGGTACCGTCAAAGACGTCGCCGTGCTTAATAATCAGGTCGTAATCTGTCATGGAAAATCTCGCAATCCTCTTATAGACCCCTACTTTGGCGTTTTATTAGCCTGGGATCAATCAACGACCCTATTTAGGCCTTTTATACTGGCCTGTCCTCGTTGCATTAGTGTTTCCTTGTCGTCATCGAGGCCGAAGTGGAAAGAGTTCGTGCTCGCGACACCCGAGACGCTTGTGTTGCGGCATCTTCGGCCCCGGCAAACAAAATGGCGAGCGACCGCACCCGTCCGGATGCCCGAGCTTATAATAGCGCCAGGCAGTCTAAGTCATTGATGGCTAGGCCGTTTCTTTCGACCATTTTGGACATCCAGGCGAAACCACGATCATTGGCGGGGTCCATGGTCCCCGCGATCACGACCGCGACAGTCCACGAATAAAGGACGCCGACACGGTAGTCATTCCAGGCTTTTTCGACGCTGTAGTCTTTGATACCAGCGTTAATAAGCCCTTTCGCATAGCGCGCTATAAGGTCGCGTTCATGTTCACGACGGACCTCTGTTTTTGCGCTATGACTTAAAAGGTACGCGACATCCTGTATGCCATTGCCTTTAAGTGGCCCCTGGAAATCGACCACTAGCAATGAATCGTGGTCAGGTTCTTGGCCGAACAGCATGTTGTCCATGCGGAAGTCGCCGTGGATCAGGGTCTTTGGGTGCTGGTCCAGCCGTGCCTGCAGGTTTGGAATAGCCGCCAGGTAGTGTTCTCGCTGCGCTTCGATGTTGTCTGGCACAAATTCGCCAAAGATTTCCTGAAGTTGTGGCCATCCTGCCTCACAACCCATCGCCATGTTTTTCGCATTGTCACTGTCAGACATGTTCGGCAGCCAGTCAACAGCACTGAGTTGGTTCCAGAATGAAGCGTGCAGGTTTGCCAAAAAATCAATACAAAGTTCACACTCTTCTAGCGTCGCGCCCGCTACCTGACTTCCCATTCGATAACTGGACACATCTTCCATCAGCAGGAAGAAGTTGTGCGCCTCATCGATCTCCGAGGCATAAACGCGTGGGCTACGGGCGGTGGTTCGCGGAGCAAGATCTTTGTAGTAACTAACTTCTTTCAGGTAAAGGTTAAACTGCTGAGAAACGGCTCGGTTGGTTTCATTTTCCGCGGCCAGTTTCAGTACCAGGCTAGCGGGGAGTCCTGCGGGGTCTTCCCAGTCCAGCTCGATGACAGACATTGAACTCATCATGCCAACGCCTTCGGGCATGGGAACCAGGTTGATCTTTTTAAGCTTGCCTCTACCAACACATTGCTCTATCCATTGCGGAGAAACTTCGGCCATGCTGCCGGGAATTGTCATACGGTTAAAACTCTCTAAGCGACTTATCCTGATCCTATCAGGGCGGGTTTAATCGGTTAAGACATAGTGGAAGTTTATTTTTGAGAAGTTGACGCGTGTCTTTACTAGATCAGGTGGATTAGGGCCCTCTGACGTCCACCAGCCATTGACTCCTGCAGAGGTGTTTCGATCACCCAGATGCAAATAAGCTGATTCGCGTCAGTTAGGCGCTCCAGGCTTTGGTAATAGTCTCACGGTTAATAAAGCTCGCTGCTATCGCATTCTCGATGCATTGATCAATATCTGTGGGGGTGAGGCCAAGCGAGTTTTTAGCCAGGGCATATTCGCTGTTCCAATCGATCGCAAACAAAGACGGATCATCTGTATTGATGGTCGTTTTTACGCCAGCGTCTATGAGCTTTTTAAAAGGGTGGTCGTCGATTGTTGCGATTGAACCTGTGAGCAGGTTGCTGGTTGGACAAAGCTCAAGGGTGATATCTTTGTCGATCACCAGTTGCATGAGGTCAGGGTCGTTAATGATGTGCAGGCCGTGACCGATTCTGTCTGCGGCCATTTTTTCGATAGCATCGCGGACATTAATGCGGCTTTCTTCGACACCGATTTCACCGGCATGAATCGTTATACCCAGACCCCGTTCCTTCGCTTTACGGAATAGCTGTGCGAATTCTTGCCCTGGATAGTCCAGTTCCTGGTCGGCTAAGTCCATACCAACAAAAGTGCCCGCATTCGCAGTAATAAAGTCTGCGACTTTGCGGGCGTCTGGCAGCGGTAGGGTACGCCGGATAATGCCAATCAAACCTACCGCAATGCCAGGGTTGGCTTTACTGATGCCGTCCAGGATAGCACCATGGATAACCTCGAAGCTGATATCCCCGCCATTCTGGATAAAGTCGGGCGAATAACGAAGCTCAATCAAGCGGACATTCTGGGCCGCGGCGTCATCTACGGCTTCTTTCGCCAAGCGTGTGATCGCTTCCCGATCACACCATAGAGCACGCACCCGATCGAACCCTGCGATCATTTCTTCCAGGTTTTCTTTTTGATCCGCAACCAGGTAATCCCGTTTAAAAGTCTCTATATCTAGCGGTACGGGTAGTCCGACCCGGTCGCCGATCTCGATCAAAGTCTGGTGTCGAAAGCAGGCTTCAAGGTGACAGTGGATGTCTGTTTTTGGCATGGCGATGGCGTCTTTCATGTCTTTATTATGACACGCGTTGACTCTAACGTTGGTCTGGAAAATACTGGCGTAAATCTTTAGGACATTTTGTCATGGTAAGTACAGCAGATTGGATTGATTTAACGGGGAAAGTGGCCCATGTGACAGGAGGGGGTAAGGGTATTGGTAAAGCCATTGCTACTGCGCTCGCAATGGCCGGTGCGAAAGTGATGGTAAGTGATATCAAGCTGGAGACCGCTCAGGAAACGGCAGATGAAATTGGGGGCAGTGCGATGGCCCTGGATGTTGCCGATCGCTCTGCCGTTGATGCAGCAATGCACAATACCGTTTCAAGGTTAGGTGCGCTGGATATCCTGGTTAACAATGCTGGTTTATACCTCGGTTATGGTGGGCCTGTTGAGGACATTACCGACGAGATGTGGAAGGCGTTATGGTCGGTTAATGTCGATGGCGTCTTCTACTGTTGCCGGGCGGCTGCAAAGATCATGAAAGAACAGGGAAAGGGTGGCCGAATTATCAACCTAGCCTCGACCCAGGCGGTAACGCCAGGTGTGGGTGTGACTTATGACGGCTCCAAAGCCGCCGTTACCATGATGACCAAAGCGCTGGCACTGGAACTCGCGCCGCATGGGATTAATGTGAATGCGCTTGCGCCTGGACCGACCTGGGTTCACGGGGGCGAACCACCCCTTATCGATGGTCAGGCACCGGTTCGTACCGGCCTGCCTCTGGCAGACACCGTGGCTGACAGAATCTCGAGACTGCCGGCAGGACACTGGGGTGACCCGATGGAGCAAGGTAAAGCTGCGGTCTTTCTGGCATCAGAAATGAGCTCGTTTGTGACGGGTATCTACCTGCCATGTGATGGTGGCTGGTTAACCCTGTGAGGATATTCTTGTGAAGGAAGTCAATTTAACGGTGTCTGTTGATGCGCCCGCTAAAAAAGTCTGGGAAGTGCTGGCTGATTTTAGTGGGTTCTTGAACTGGGCTGGTGGTGGGGCGGGAGAAATTTCTATTGAGGGTGAGGGTATCGGCATGGTGCGTCACCTTAAGATGTCAGGGGATGAGATTGCTGAAAGGCTCACTCTTCTGGACCCCGTCAAGAGGATGCTTGGCTATGATCTGGTCTATGGTGAGCCCCTAGGCATGAAGCGATACAAAGCGATAGTGCAGGTTGTCGATGGCGGTATGGTCGATGGCGGAGTAGTTTGTGAAATTATCTGGAAGGGGGAGTTTGACACTGGAGATCCCCATTCAGAGGATCAGGCGGCAAGCGCCTTAAGCGCTGCGTATGAAGGTATGACCGGGGCGCTGGTCTCTTATCTGGATCGGTAGATGCTGCGCTGCTAGCTTAAGATGTCGACCTGTAGATTGGTAACCCCTGGGTTGTAAATAAGGAATCAGATGAAAATCGGAATATCGGTGACTTCTTCGCATTCGGTAAAGGATCCGCGTGAAGGGGCGCGTAACATGATTGAGCGGGCCAGGGCATCCCGTGATGCCGGGCTCGACACGCTATTTGTGGGTGATCACCATGTGACGCCGTTTCCTTACTACCAAAACAATGTGATGCTGGCGCGAATGCTGGCGGAGTGGGGTGATAAACCCTACGGGGCATTATATCTGTTGCCCCTCTGGCACCCTGTCACGCTGGCTGAACAAATCGGTACCCTTGCCAGCTTGGGTAAGGGGCAGTTCATCATGCAGTGTGGCCTGGGCGACGAGCGCCAGGGCAAAGCAATGGGTATCGATATGTCCAAAAAAGTCGGCATGTTTGTTGCCAGCGTTAACAGCATGCGCGGGATGTGGCGCGGCGAAAGGGTTGACGAGCCAAAATACTGGAACCTTTCACAGGCGAAAATTTCTCCGGTGCCAACTGACCATGTTGATATATGGGTGGGGTCGCTGGTGGATAAGGCTATAGAACGCACGGCGCGTATGGCAGAGGGTTGGCTTGCTGCGCCGTCCTTGTCGCCGGTTGATTCTGGCAAAGTACTAGATCGCTATATGGAACACTGTGCTAAATATGATCGTGTGCCGACGGCAAAAGCTATTCGCAGAGATATTTATGTTGGTTCCTCCAGTCGTGATGCTAAGAAAGTCGCCACGCCCTACGTTGATAAAGGTTACCGAGGTATTCCGGATGATGCGTTGCTGATTGGCTCGGCCTCAGAAGTTGCGGGCCAGATTAGGGTGCTTGAAGAGCAGGGCTTCACCGACATTATCGTGCGA
>JABIVN010000025.1 GCA_018667205.1 Gammaproteobacteria bacterium
CAGTAACTCGCGCACTTCCATTTCAACCAGCTCTACCAACTCTTCGTCATCAACCATGTCCGCTTTGTTCAGGAACACAATGATGAAAGGCACACCGACCTGTTTCGACAACAGAATGTGTTCCCGCGTCTGAGGCATCGGACCATCAGCTGCTGAACAGACCAATATCGCGCCGTCCATCTGCGCCGCGCCGGTGATCATGTTCTTTACATAATCAGCGTGGCCAGGGCAGTCGACGTGTGCGTAGTGTCGGTTCGGCGAATCATATTCAACGTGCGAGGTCGATATCGTGATACCACGCTCTCTTTCTTCCGGCGCATTGTCAATGGCGTCAAACGCCTGAAACTCACCGCCCCATGTCTCTGCACAGACCTTGGTAATCGCCGCCGTCAGCGTCGTCTTACCATGGTCAACGTGACCAATGGTTCCTACATTTACGTGCGGCTTTGTCCGCTCAAATTTTTCTTTAGACATTTTTACCTCGATCTCACTTTGGAAAAGCAGCCTGTACGAATGTCGTCAATGACTGCGAACCTTAACATGAAGTTAGCGCTGACTAACCTCCCCTACCTTTAAAATTCAGGCTGGCAACACGCCACCATGAAGTTTGGTATCTTTTTAATCACCGACGGTTAGCCATTACGACTGATCACCGATGCTGCGATATTGTCGGGAACTTCGCTGTACTTAGAAAACTCCATGGAAAAGTTGGCACGACCCTGCGTCGCAGATCTCATATCTGTCGCATAACCAAACATTTCTGCGAGCGGCACTTCGGCCCTTACAGCTTTACCTGCAGGGACATCCTCCATCCCCTGCACAATACCTCGGCGACGGTTAAGGTCACCAACGACATCGCCGTAGTATTCTTCCGGCGTGACCACTTCCACATTCATTACCGGTTCAAGCAAAACAGGGTTCGCATCAAGCGCACCAGCCCGCATGGCCATGGACCCCGCGACTTTAAAAGCCACTTCGCTGGAATCAACGTCATGGTAAGAACCGTCGTACAAGGTTGCTCGCACACCCTGAAGTGGATACCCTGCCAAGACGCCATTCGACAGTTGATCATGGATCCCTTTATCAACAGCGTTAATGTATTCGCGCGGTACCACACCACCAACAATCGCGTCGACAAACTCGTAACCGTCACCTTCAATCGGTTCTATTTTGATCCAGACATGACCGTATTGACCTCGACCCCCGGTCTGGCGAATAAATTTACCTTCTGAGTTGACCGTTTCTCGTATCGTTTCCCTGTAAGCCACTTGAGGCTTGCCAATGTTTGCCTCAACGCTGAACTCACGCTTCATACGGTCAACAATGATATCCAGGTGCAGTTCACCCATACCACCAATAATCGTTTGGCCGCTTTCCTGATCGGTGTGAACCCTAAACGATGGGTCTTCTGCCGCGAGCTTGCCCAGGGCAATGCCCATTTTTTCTTGGTCAGCCTGTGTTCTTGGCTCTACTGCAACATGAATTACGGGCTCGGGAAACTCCATCCTTTCCAACGTAATAGATTGAGCTTCGTCACAAAGCGTGTCGCCCGTCGTCGCCAACTTAAGACCTATGGCTGCCGCGATATCTCCAGCCCGAACTTCTTTTATCTCTTTTCTATCATTGGAATGCATCTGAACCATTCGGCCGATACGCTCCTTCTTACCTTTTATCGGGTTCCACACCGAGTCCCCTGATTGCAGCACGCCTGAATAGACGCGGATAAAGGTCAGGGCTCCAACGAAAGGGTCGGTTGCGATCTTGAACGCCAGCGCGGCAAATGGTTGCAGGTCTTCAGCAGGTCTTTCTGCCTCTACTTCACTATTGTCAAGAAACCCCTTGATCGGCTTGACTTCATTCGGGGCCGGTAAGTAGTCGACCACTGCGTCCAGCATCGTCTGAACACCTTTGTTCTTGAACGCTGAACCACAGAGTGCAGGCACAATTTCGTTCCTAATTGTACGTTGACGAATACCCTGCCTAATCTCGTCATTAGTCAGTTCGCCACCCTCAAGGTATTTTTCGGTTAGCTCATCACTGGACTCGGCCGCTGCCTCGACTAACTTTTCACGGTACTCTTCGGCCTCTGCTAGCAGGTCTTCTGGAATATCTGCCTCTTCAAAGGTCAGTCCCAGGTCGGCCTCATTCCAGTAGATAGCGCTCATTTTAAGGAGATCGATGACCCCTTTAAAATGTTCCTCTGCGCCGATCGCAAGCTGAAGGCATACTGGCGTGGAACCCAACCGCTGTTCGATCTGATCTACGACTCGAAGGAAATCCGCGCCAGCACGATCCATTTTATTGACGAACACAAGCCGGGGTACTTGATATTTATTGGCCTGTCGCCAAACTGTTTCAGACTGAGGTTCTACCCCGGAGCTACCACAGAAAACGACGACCGCGCCATCGAGCACTCGTAACGATCGTTCGACTTCAATCGTGAAGTCCACATGACCTGGCGTATCAATGATATTAATTCTATGTTGATCAAACTGACTTTTCGTGCCCTGCCAGAATGTCGTGGTCGCGGCGGAGGTGATCGTAATGCCACGCTCCTGCTCTTGCTCCATCCAGTCCATTGTTGCCGCGCCATCATGGACTTCCCCTATCTTGTGGGAAAGCCCGGTATAGAACAGGACGCGCTCTGTTGTCGTGGTCTTACCCGCGTCAACATGCGCAACAATACCGATATTACGATATCGGTGGATGGGTGTTTCTCTAGGCACGGTAACTCCGCTAAGAGGTAG
>JABIVN010000219.1 GCA_018667205.1 Gammaproteobacteria bacterium
AGAAGCTCTAGGCTTGATTCTAGAACCCGTTGAATAAGAGGGAAACTCGATCCAACTCGCCACACCCAAGGCTATCTGAGCCAAAGATTCGTCTGGATAAGAGCTTTTGGATTTTAGCCTGTTCAGTAACATTTTATTATCACTAACCTCTCCATCAACCCGGTAGAATGCCGTATATGGGGTTCCTAGAATTCTTTGAGCCACAGACTCATCAAGTGATTTTCGCACAACGTTGTTGGGCACCAACGCATTAGCACCGAGCGTGTTGTGATCGAAATTCTGCCCTGCATTCGCGAAACTAACGGTTAACATTAGGATAGATAAAATTAAGCGACTCATAGAAAAGACCCATTCATGAAGAATATTTGTTACCAGGACACTAGTTCGCCGTAAGCGTTTAGATCGGTTAAGCTTTGACCGCTCGATGGGATTAAACGTTAAATAACATCCCAATGGGCTTTATGCGTTATCAGGTCTGTGGAGGGAAAAGAAGGCTAATAAAATTAACCCGAGATCTTAACCAATGATACACTAAGACGGTCAAGATTTTCGAAAACTATCCATTGAAACTATCCCCCTCAAAAGCTTTCCTGATCTGTTTTCTTACTTGGAGTT
Organism: Gammaproteobacteria bacterium; assembly: GCA_018667205.1. Classification (GTDB taxonomy): domain Bacteria; phylum Pseudomonadota; class Gammaproteobacteria; order Pseudomonadales; family Azotimanducaceae; genus UBA9659. The sequence continues at coordinate 616 of JABIVN010000219.1, forward strand.
TGGGTGCACAAGCTTCCGACGCCGTTGATTTTGAGTCTCGTACACTCACCATCGCCCTCACGCAGGAACCCCCACAACTAAACAGCACAAAGGCCACGGATCAGGTCAGCGGCATGGTGCTAGGTCACCTTATGCAGGGACTCGTGCGTTACGATCGACGAGGAAACGTCATACCCGGGGTCGCTGAGCGGTGGGAGATGGATGAACAGACCGCCACTTTTTGGTTACGCGAAGACGCGAGGTGGAGCGATGGGAAGCCTGTCACGGCCCATGATTTTGTCTTCGCCTGGCAGCAAGTTGTCGACCCAAAGACTGCCTCCGAATATGCATTCATCCTCGCACCCATCAAAAATGCAGCAGAGGTAAACGAAGGAAAACTTCCCGTTACTGACTTGGGCGTGGTCGCACTCGACGACAGAACTCTGCAGGTCACCCTGGCACGACCGACGGCCTACTTCGTAAAATTAACAGTGTTCAACACTTTTTACCCCATTCGCCAGGATTTCTTCGAATCTCGCGGTGACCAATATGCGGCTGAGGCTAAAGACCTGCTATACAACGGCCCGTTCAAATTGACTGAGTGGACCCACAGTGCATCGTTAAAAATGGTCAAGAACGAACACTACTGGGACCGCCAGAACATCTCCTTGAATGCGATTAACGTCGACTATATTACCGCCGATACTCGCGCCCGGTTAAACCTTTACACAGACGGCAAGATAGGTTTCACGCGGCTTGACGGAGAAACCTATAAAGATGCGCTGAGCCAGCGTTTCCGTATCAGACGCTTTACAACGGGCTCTACTTTTTTCCTTGAGTATAATCATAGGCCAGGTAAGCCCACAGACAACCTGAATCTAAGGAAAGCTATACAGTCAGTTTTTGACCCCGACGAAATGGTCAATAGAGTCCTTGCAACCCCCGGAAACCTGAGAGGTGAAAGCCTATTCCCGGTCTGGATAAACGGTGTGAATGACAAGTTTCGTAAGGAGTACCCGGCACCACAGGCTGGCTATGACATCAAAGAAGCAAAACGATACCTTGAACTAGCTGTCAAGGAGATCGGCCCAATCCCACCCCTTGTCTTACTCGTTGGCGATAGCCCTACTGCGACCAAGCAAGGCGAATACATGCAAGGCGTGCTGTTAAATAAGTTAGGCATCGAGTTAAAGATAGACGTACAAACGTTCAAGCAAAGACTGGCAAAAATGACTGCCGGTGACTTTGACATCGTCGGGGCGGGCTGGGGTCCGGACTTTGACGACATTCTGACTTTTGGAGATCTGTTCGCTTCCTGGAATATGAACAACCGTGGGCGCTACAACAACCCTGAGTACGATCGACTAGTTCGTCTGACGATGAACAGCACCGATCCCAAGACCCGGATGGATGCAATGGGCAAGGCACAGCAGATTCTGTTTGATGACGCGGTCGTCTTACCCCAGTATGAACAGGGTATTATCTACCTGCTAAGCCCTAAAATTAAGGGGTTTGCCAGGCGTGTAATCGGTCCGGATCCGGACTTCACCTACGCTAGGATCATTCCCTAACAGTGCTCGCCTACACGCTTAAAAGGCTGTTTGCTGGTGTTATCACTATTTGGTTTATCGCAACCGCTACCTTCATTGCGATGCACCAGGTCCCCGGTGATCCGTTGATGAATGACAAGGCTGTCTCTGCAGAGATTCGCGCTAACCTTGAAGCTAAGTACGGGCTCGACAAGCCTGTGACAGAGCAATACTTTATTTTTCTAAACAATATGCTTCACGGTGATTTTGGCATCTCGTTCACCCAACAGAACCGTAAAGTGAACGATATTATTCGCGACCACTTCCCCATTTCAGCAACGCTGGGGCTTCTGGCTATTTTTTTTGCTGCGACAGGTGGCGTTTTATGGGGCGCTCTGACCGCGATCTATCGCAACCGCCTTCCTGACATCGTGATCATGTTCCTTGTTATCCTGGGCATCTCGGTTCCCTCCTTTGTGTTTGCTGCGCTCGGCCAGTTGTTTCTGGTTAATCTCAACGGTCTATTCGGACGGTCCATTATTCCCGTCGCCGGTTGGGGAACAATCTGGCACATGCTGATGCCTTCTCTGGTTTTGGGCCTAGGTACAATGGCACTGCTGACAAGGCTAATGCGG
>JABIVN010000220.1 GCA_018667205.1 Gammaproteobacteria bacterium
AAAGAACTTTTTCAGATAGAAAAGATTGATGAGCTGTCCCTCAGCGCCATAGGTACCGCTGAGCTATTGCTTTTGATTCACCCGGGGACACTTGAGGACGCAGCGCTTTACGCTGTTGACCAGCATGTGATGTCCGGCGGGAAACTCATTGTCTTTGTAGACCCGCTGGCAGAGACGGTCCCGCCGGGTACGAGCGTCTTGTCAGGCAGCAGTTCCGAATTGAACCGATTAACTGCGACCTGGGGTGTCAGTCTTAGGGATGGACAGGTCCTTGGTGATAGCGAGGCAGCGTTGATGGTCGGTGGGGTTGATGGTGCACCTGTGCGTCACCTGGGGATCCTCGGTTTTACGAACCAGTATTTTTCAGGCGACGACATCGTAACTGCAGACCTTGAGGCGATCAATTTTTCTACGGCAGGTATTCTGGATATAGATGAAGTTGATGGCATTGATGCAAAATCATTGATCGCATCAAGTTCGGTGTCGGGTTCCCTTGATGTCATCCAGTTTCAGACGTTGAGCGACCCGGCGGAACTCCAACAGGGTTTCCAGTCTACCGGCGAAAGCTACTCCGTCGCCGTTCGACTGTCTGGGAAATCTCGCTCGTCGTTTCCTGAAATGTCAGGGGAGGAAACTCATATTGCAGAAACAGAGCAGCTAAATGTGGTGATCGTCGCGGACACAGATGTTTTATCGGACCGGCTGTGGGTTCAGGTACAAAACTTCTTTGGTCAGCAGGTTGCTAGTGCATTTGCCGACAATGGTAGCTTTGTTGTCAACCTGGTAGAGAACCTGTCAGGGAGTAGTGCGCTGATTGAAGTTCGTTCGCGCGGACAATTCTCCCGGCCTTTTGTAGTCGTTGAAGAACTGCGCCGGATTGCTGAAGCAAAGTACTTAAGAAACGCGGAGGATCTCCAGGCGAGATTGGCTGAGACAGACAGGCAGTTGTCTGAGCTCGAGTCTGCGAGGGTTGATGATGGTCTGCTGACGTTGAGCCCCGAGCAGGAAGCCGCCCTTGTAAATTTCCAGGGTGAGAAGCTTCGTATTCGAAAAGAATTAAGAGAGGTGCGTCACCGTCTTGACCAAGAGATCGAGCAGCTTGGTGGGAAGCTGAAATTCATTAACATTCTATTGATGCCTCTGCTATTGACCCTTGCGCTGCTTGGCATAAGGGTTCTGGGTCTACTGTCCAGGGGAACTAAAGCCCGATGAATATAAAGGTTGCTGGGCTGTTTGGTATGGCGGTTTTATCGACAGCGTTGCTGTTTCAGATGAATCCGGCCAATGTTGAAGCTGGCCCGCCGCTAGTGTTTCCGGCGTTAAAAGAACAACTTTCGGGGGTGGAAAGTATCGAAGTCATGCGCCCAAACGGCGATAGCGTCGCTATGGTTAAGCAGCAGGGTATTTGGGTGCTGGAAGCCAAGTCGGGCTATAACGTTGATTTCTCAAAGCTCTCCAGCTTTCTGATGAAATTTTCTCAGCTTAGAATCGTTGAGGAAAAAACCGCAATTTTATCGAACCATCCAAGGTTGGGGGTTGCGGAAGATGGTCCGGGCGCAGGTACCAGGGTCATTATTTCTCCGGGGGAGTACTCGCTGCTCGTTGGCAACGAAGCGCCATCGCAGGGTAGCTTTGTCCGGTATGCAGATGACCCACAGGTGTATCTGACCAATAAGCCCGTAAAAGTGTCGGCGGACTGGATAAACTGGATTGACCCCGTGGTGATCAATATAGAGCCTGCGGACCTCCAGGAGGTCTCGATAGCGGTGCAGTCTGAACCGTTGATGCTGGCGAATAGAAGTGAAGTGTCCGGCGAATTCGAATTACAGGGCATCCCGACAGGCCGGGAGCTTAAGCACATGACCGTTGCAGATAGCCTTACCAGACTGCTGGTGAATATCAGAATGCTGGACGTCGAGCCTTACAATCCGGCGATATTCCAGGCCCCGTCTATCACCCGGTTCGTTTTGATTAGCGGTGAGACCATTAATGTCGAGACTATCATCACAAACGGCAGGTTCATGATGCACCTGGACCGCAAGAATCTGGCAGACTGGCAGTTCGAGATCAGTGAGTTCACGTACAATGAGCTTAATAAAAGTATGGAAGCTATGCTGAAAACCACAGAGGTTGACGTTGAATAACTATCAACACATCAAGTTGATACGTCAGGGTCACATTACGACCTTGATGCTGAACCGGCCCGAGGCCATGAATGCGCTAAGCTCGGGGCTGATGAAAGAAATAGAGCAGGCCTCCCGCGACTTTCTGAGTGATGAGGAAACGAGGGTCGTCGTGTTTCGGGGATGCGGCAAGCATTTTAGTGCCGGTGCGGATTTGAAGGAAATCCGGGCGGCTCGAAATATGGTGATGCAGCGCCGTGACTTTGCGCTTGGTGCGCGAATGATCAGGGCTATTACCGAAATCCAGCAGGTCACAATCGCGGCTATTCATGGTGTTGCACTTGGTGGGGGAGCTTGTATACCCACAGCCTGTGATTTCCGGATAGCGAGTGAAGATGCTGTCTGCGGGTATCCCGAAGTGAATTTGGGGATGAACCTGATGTGGCAATCTCTTCCTTTGTGTGTGCGTCTAATCGGCCCGGCCAGGGCAAAACGCATGATTATGCTTGGCGACAAGGAAGACGCCCAAACACTGCTGGATTGGGGCTTTCTGGATCAGGTGGTGCCCTTCTTGGCCTTGGATCAGGCGATAGAGTTGATGGCGTCTAGGTATGCAGGTCAGCCTCCGGCCGCGACGCAGATGATAAAGCAAAGTATCAATGCCGTTAGCTCAGGTCTTGATCAGGCGATTATGCATATGGATGCAGATCAGAACATGCTGACGGCGCGAAGTGAAGATCGAGCAGAAGGTATGAGCGCATTTTTTGAAAAACGCGACCCGGAATTCAAAGGAAACTAGTGATGGCAAAGATTGAAGTGACTTCAGAAGTAACGGGTAATGTCTGGAAGGTTCAGGCCAAAGTCGGGGATGTGCTCGCTGCAGAGGACGTCATCATGATTCTTGAATCCATGAAAATGGAGATCCCGATCGAGTCGTCGGTCGCGGGAACCCTGGTTGAATTGTTGGTAGCGGAAGAAGACAGTGTTGATGAAGATCAGATCGTTGCGGTTATTGAAAGCAGTTAGAGAGAGCAGTTAGAGAGACCAGCCCAGTGATCGATGGGTGTGCATCCGGGCCACCATTGGCCCGGACAGACAACCTTTATCAGTCAAACATGATAATATGACGTGCTTCTTCTCCGGTTTTAAGGGCATTCAGCGCATCGTTCACATCGTGTAACTTGATGTGTTTAGAAATCATCTGGTCTAGGTGCAATTTGCCGTTAAGGTAAAAGTCAACAAAGCGCGGCATGTCGACCCTGAACCTGTTTGAACCCATGTTGGATCCTTGAATCTTTTTCTCTGCTAGAAAATCCGCCCCGTGTAGTTCCACCATGGTGCCTACTGGGATCATTCCAATGACGGTGGCAGTGCCGCCCGGGCCTAACATTTTCCATGCCTGTTCTGTCGTCGCCTTCAGTCCGATGGCCTCGAATGTGTAGTGACATCCGCCCTGGGTCAGCTCCCTGACCTCACCGACAGCGTCGACCTTGCCTGGATTAATGGTATGGGTGGCACCCAGTGCTTTCGCTATTTCAAGTTTGGAATCAACCATATCGACGGCAATAATCATTCCCGCCCCTGCTATGGCGGCGCCGTTGATGGCCGCAAGGCCTACGCCCCCGCATCCAATCACGGCTACCTTTGAACCCGGCTCTACCCCAGCGGTGTGAAACACGGCGCCGACGCCTGTCGTCGTAGAGCAACCAATCAGCGCGGCGCGGTCCATTGGCATGTCCTCACGCATTTTTACCAACGCGTGCTCGTGAATGAGCATGAGTTCTGCAAACGAAGACAGGTTAAGAAACTGGTGAATTGACTCATCGCCTTTATGAAGCCTTGGTTCATCTTCGGCGTCCCTGGAAACTTCCGGGCTTTGGCACAGTGAGAGGTGCCCCGTAACACAATGTTCACAGTGACCGCAGAAAGCGGACAGGCAGGTAATGACATGGTCGCCTTTTTTAACGTAAGTGACATCCGAACCGACTTCTTCCACAATACCGGCGCTTTCGTGGCCAAGGATCGTTGGTAATGCGTAGGGATATGAGCCGTCCATAAAGTGGAGGTCACTGTGGCAAACACCAGCAGCGACAGGCCTTACTAGTACCTCTCTGGGACCTGGTTTGGAAATTTGTACCTCTTCAATTTCAAGCGGTTGGTTTGGTGCTCGTAATACTGCTGCTTTCATGGAGTTCTCACTGCTACTATTCGCGAAAGCTAAAACTATCACGAAATTCAGACGGATTGCTATTTCAGACGATGACTAAATTGACCTACATAGCGCTGGGCTCTAATTTGGGCAACCAGGAGGTGAATTTGCGCCTGGCGGCAGCGGAGTTGCAAAAGATTTCAACGAGTCCCCTGGTGGCTTCGTCTATCTGGTGGAGTACCCCGGAAGGGTTTGATGAAGATGTTGCAGTGTTCTGCAATGCCGTGGTGTCCCTTGAGGTAGAGATAGCGGCGGACGCGCTGCTGGTTCGCCTCAAGAAGATTGAGCAGAAATTGGGGAGAGCCAGGAGTGAAGGGGGGCCCTATCTGTCCAGGACTATCGATCTCGATATTATCGATTATGACTCAAGGGTGCTCAAGACTAAGGTGTTGGAATTGCCGCACCCCAGGGCCGTGTCAAGACGGTTTGTTCTTTTGCCGTTACAGGAAGTCTCTCCGGGGTATCATTTCCCAGGGGTTGAACATGACCTGGACACGCTCATTCAAATGGCGCCAGAAAACCCGATGCAAAAATCTATTTCCCTGAGCCCTTTGGGGTAAACGCGCTAACAGGGAAAGTCGCAATATTAGCGCCGCTTGGCGCATCACTAATTGACCCGACACCTTCTTTGGCAACTTCATCTATTCTGACGATGGAGTGCATGGGTAGATAGCTT
>JABIVN010000221.1 GCA_018667205.1 Gammaproteobacteria bacterium
GGATAGCTGGACTGGTCAAATAGAGCCACTTTGTCTTTTAGGGCCAGGCACTCTTCGTGGCAGGCATCGAACCAGTTTTGTTTTCCATACGAGTATTCGTAATGAGCGTTGTTATTGCCTCGAACAAACCAGTTGGGCCGTTCCCAACCCGCGAGCTCTCCCATTACCGCGCCATGGTCAATTAAGCGATCATGGATAGGACTTCTTCTGGCACCTCTCGCGGTTTCATATTGGCGGTACGGCCAGTGCATGGCATACAGAAGTCCCAGGGTTTCCCTGGTCCTGTTGACGAGGTATTTTCGGTTTGACTGAAATCGGAACGTGCGCCTGATATCCACATCCCATAAATCCATCGGAGGGTGATCCTTTGCGATCCATTCGGCCAATACTTTCCCCGCACCTCCGGAAGATTGAATGCCAATAGAGTTAAAGCCCGCGGCGACAAAAACGTTATCGTATTCCGGCGCCTTACCCAGCAGGTACCTGTCATCAGGCGTAAAGCTTTCAGGCCCGTTAAAAAACAACTGAATGCCGGCCGTGTTCAATTTTGGGAAGCGGCGGGCCGCCAGTGCCAGTATGGGCTCGAAGTGATCAATATCCTCGGGCAATGTCCCGAATGCGAAGTCCTTGCTGACGCCATTAACAGACCAGGGTTTTGCCACTGGCTCAAACGCGCCAAGCAATAACTTCCCCGCATCCTCCTTAAAGTAAGCGAACTCGTCGGGCACACGCAGGGTGGGCATACCCGAACGAAGCGACTCGATCGGTTCCGTTACGATGTAGAAATGTTCCGCCGCTTGCAGTGGTATCGAGATACCAATACTGGCGCCTAGTTGCCTTGACCACATACCTGCTGCGATCACCAGTTTCTTGGTTTTAATTACGCCGTCTGCTGTAGTAACCGATAGGACTTTTTCTGCATCTGCGCTAATTTTCTCGACGTGTTGGTTCTCGAGAATAAGCGCGCCACCTTTTCGTGCGCCTGCAGCTAAAGCCTGTGTCGTATCAACCGGGTTGGTTTGTCCGTCGCCCGGCAGGTATACCGCTCCGCAAATGTCTTCGATGTTTATGTCGGACCAATGGCTAGCGACATCTGCGCCTGATATTTGCTCCACTTCAATACCGAATGCGCGTGCCGTTGAAGCTTGTCGGTTAAGCTCTTCGAGACGCTCGGTATTGAGTGCCACGCTGAGCGACCCTGTTTTTCGATATCCTGTTGCCCGGCCTGTCTCTTGTTCAAGGCCGGCAAAGAGTTCAGTGGTGTAGCGGGCGAGATGGGCCAGGTTTGCGGTGGCACGAAGTTGGCCAACTAATCCTGCGGCATGCCACGTTGTGCCTGCGGTCAGTTGATTTTGTTCCAGCAGGACGACATCTTTGATACCGAGTTTGGTCAGATGGTAGGCGATTGAACAGCCAATGATGCCGCCCCCGATAATGAGAACTTCGGTTGAATCAGGTAGGTTGCTCACTATTTTCCTCTGTCTTGTCTGTCCATAAGGCCTTATCGATCATTAGCAGGCGGCCATACCTCTGCCATGAGACACGCTTACGGCCCCCTCTTATCGCGTTGCCTAAGCTAATTTATCCCTCTGTGGCGATAATTATCTCTTCACCTTCACTGCGTACGGAATAGCGTGTTATATCTTGGAACGCAGGGCCTCCCAGGCATTTTCCAGTGGTGACGTCGAACCTTGCACCGTGTAGGGGACAGGTAATCGTCGTGCCTCTTAACCTCCCCTTCGATAAAAGCACTCGAGCGTGGGAGCAGATGTTAGATACTGCATGGTACTTGCCGGCGATTTTGCAAAGCAGGATGTGCTTGTCATCCTCATTCAATGCAATGGATCCCCCGTCGTCAAGGGACTGATTTACTCTTATTTCTGTCATTAGCGAATTGGATCCTTACCATCCCAGTTGTGGGCTGCTCTGGCTATTTCTTCGAATCTTTTGACGGTGCCTTCGTTCTTTGTAACGACCTCAAGCATGCATCCCATCAGTGGGCGGGTATCAAAGTAAGCGAACTCTACGTTGCCTACCTTGCCGGTGTTAGCGGCGGCATAGTCCAGACTTTCCATATATTTCAGATCGGCTTCAAAATCCAGTGTCCAGACACACATATGGTGAAAAGCCATCTGACCTTCAGGGACGCTGTCACGATAGGCGCATTGGTCTGTCGTAGGCTCGATCAGTTCAATCTGGACGTTACCTGCCTGCGCGATAGCCACCTTCATCGACAGGTCTGATGGCTCTCCCCGGTAGGTGATTTCTTCAAAGGTGCCGGGCGTGTAGTCGGTCAGAAAGAAAGGCCCGACCCCAAGTTCGTTGACCCATTTCATGCAGGCTGATTCGATGTCGGGAACGACCCAGGCGTTTTGGAAAATTGTTCGGTCAGTTGGCTTGTTCATGTTGGGTGTGTGTTTGTTAATTAGATGAGCGCCCAAGTGTAGAGAAAATTGTTAGTGAGTCAAAGCGGTAGGCCTTCGGTTTTCTTGCTGCTCGATATCTGTCTCCCCCGCACCTTTGGCGGCAACGACGATGTTTGTAGCGACGATGTTCGTAGCGACTATGTTCGTACTAACTAAGTTCGTACTAACTATGTTCGTACTGACTATGTTCGTTCTATAGTAGGAGTTCGATTCAGTCACATTGGGAGTTAAAGGTGGGGTACACACTAGACCAGTTGTCAGATATTGAGCTTATAAGAGATGTTGCCAAGCGCTACTGCCGAGGAGTAGATCGACTCGACGAAGCTGAGATGAAGTCTGCCTATTGGCCTGATGCGACAGATGATCATGGCACTTTTGTGGGTAACGCCTGGGATTTTGCAGAATACTGTATGGTCGGCCATCTGAAATGGCGATCAACGAATCATTGCATCTTTAATCACTTGATAGAGCTGGATGCCAATGGTGTTCATGCTCGAGCTGAAATCTACAACGTCAGCTACCTATTGCAAAAAGACGCTGACGTTCTGGATACCTGGCATGGGCGGTATCTGGATCAGTACGAAAAGAGAGGTGACGAATGGCGAATCCTAGCGCGGGTCTGCGTGCATGAACATACGAAAACCGAGTCAGTTTTACCGATGCAAATTGATAGTGCCCCGTTCAGGCAGGGAGAGTTCGACAGACCTGCGGATGGTCGACTGGTCGGGCCATAACCCTTGGAAATGATTGAGGGTGCAACCGTAGTCGATGAAAGTTGAGAGAAAGAGATGAGATCAATATCGGTAGTCCTTCTAATATTCAGCGCTAACCTGTTCGCAGGCGATTATCGGTCCGCGATTGATGAACTGCACTTCGTGAAGCTTGCTGACAGCTATACCGATGAAAAGGTGATTGTCACTCTGGGCGGATATGGAGCGAACCTCCCAGTACAAGAAAAAGCCGCGGCAGCGGTACTCATCACGCTTGGTGCGCTAAATGTAGAGGACCTTGCCGACGAAAAATTCGCGATGAGTAAAGTTAAATCGTATGTCGCCGTTGTCTCAGAAAATCATCCCTCGCTGATGGGGCGAATTGGCGATGTTTCCCTTTATCACCATATCGCTAGCGCCTTCGATCATTCAGTGCTGCTGAACGATAGCGTGTTCCAGGAGATGCTTGACGAGGCGCTTGTCGAAGGTGTCCTTACCGGATACGACCTGCGCAGCAAGGGGGTTTATGACAATTTTCCGGCTGCACACACCTTTATTTACTCCCATTCAAGTCTGCTGCATATGCGTCAGCTTATCGCGCTGCTGGATAGCGAGGGCATAGAGGGTTGGGTCTACGTCACACCCAAGGCGTCTGCATTTCTTTACCGTGACGACTGGGGACCCGCTTCTGATACGGTCATCACGTTCCCGGGCGGTGTTCGTATCGTTCAGGGGCAAGAGGTCGCCGTGTTGTTCCAGTTTGATTCCGGTGATGATCGAGAGCGATTTCATGAAGTGGTCACGAGCTTCGCCAAGAAGGACGAAAAAGACGAGCTGGGTCTGATCGAAGATTCCTGGTGGCAACCTTTCTACTACACAGATCAGGAGCTTGAGGGTTTTGAGCCTATTTCGCTTGTGGTCATATCATCTGGCAACCACGAAGCGACCTTGACTGTCCTGGAGAATAAGACAGCAAAGGTCGTCGAGGAGTTGAAGGATGATCGTTGGGATTTACGCGTGGATCGTGTCTGGGTAAATCCGCCGTTCTTCCGCTTTTTGAACGGCGGGTACAAATAGAATCGACTTTAATCTGCGGATTCCTTGGTCTTTGGCTCAGTGATATCAAAGTCACTTGCGTCGTGTCGTTCGACCACTCGGGTTTCCTCTGGCCCCCATGTTCTGTTGACACGTCTTCCTCTTGCAACGCCGGGGCGCGCCTCGATTTCTGTCGCCCAACGAGCAATGTTCTTGTAAGACGCTACGTCTAGGAATTTTTTTGCGTCGTAAATGTTGTGCAGTACCAATGCGCCATACCAGGCGTAGTTGGCCATATCCGCAATATTGTACTCGTCGCCACAAAGATACTCGCGTGAGTCCAGGTTCCTCTCAAGAACATCGAGTTGGCGCTTAACTTCCATCGCGTATCGATTGATCGGGTACTCCCACTTTTCCGGGGCATAAGCGTAGAAGTGGCCAAAACCGCCGCCGAGGTAGGGCGCGCTACCCATTTGCCACATCAACCATGAAAGACACTCTGCTCGTGCTGATGGGTCGGTTGGTATAAATGCGCCAAATTTCTCTGCAAGGTAGATCAGTATTGCGCCAGACTCGAATATTCTGGTTTCCGGTGTGGTGCTAGTGTCCAGCAAGGCGGGTATCTTTGAGTTTGGGTTGATGTTTACGAATCCGCTGCCAAACTGATCACCGTTGCCGATGTTGATCAGGTAAGCATCGTACTCTGCTTCTGTTTTGCCCAGAGCCAACAGTTCTTCCAGTAATATAGTGACTTTTACGCCATTCGGTGTCGCCAGGGAATGCAGCTGAAGGGGGTGCTTACCACGAGGGAGTTCCTTGTCGTGAGTGGGGCCGGCGATCGGACGATTGATATTAGCAAACTTCCCCCCGCTTTCAGCATCCCAAGTCCAGACTTCCGGTGGCGTGTATACGTCTGATTCAGTCATAATTAATCTCTAGTAAATTTAAGGAACAACCCCGTGAAGCCATGGAAGACCCCCGTCAATACGGGATTCGTTCGCTACTTGCCTGCGGCGATCGCTTTTAGGGTGTCGAATAGTCAGACCTTAAGGCTACAATAAAGTATGAGCGAACAACACAACCTGACGCATTCTCTGTCGGAAGAAGAATTATGCCTCTATCGGAAGCACGGGTACCTGATTAGAGAGAGCGTATTTTCTGTAGACGAACTGGCGGATCTGACAGCTTCCGTAGAGCGCGCGGTATCTTTGGCGCATGATCAATCATCAAGCGGGCAGGCTTATCACCTGGACGGCAAGCGTTTTGTTGATATTGGCAATATGACTGTGCAGTTTGAACAGGGCGATAAAGATGAAATCATCAGGGTCATCGAGCCAGCACATCACCTTGATGCTTTCCTGGAGATGCTGGTAGAAGATGTTCGGATCGTAGAACCGGTAAAAAGTATTATTGGCGTTGATCAAGTCAGTGTCTGGACAAACAAGCTTAATCTCAAAAGAGCAGGCAAGGGTTCAGGTTTTGGCTGGCATCAGGACTCGCCCTATTGGGTCCATGATTGCGATCACGTGAATTTGCTGCCCAATGTCTATCTTGCTTTTGACGCTGCGTGTGCGGAAAACGGATGCCTTCGGGTGATCGATAAGAGTCATCTTCGTGGTTGCTTACCCGGTACTTCGGATGGATCTCAGCTTGGTGGGTTTTTTACCGACCCCGCCTGTTTTGATGAAAGCGATCAAGTGGCGATGGAAGCCCCCGCGGGGTCGCTGGTCTTCTTTGATCCACACGCTATTCATGGTTCTGAGCCCAATCTTTCTGCCAATCCTCGTCGTGCGATGGTACTAACGTATCAGCCAGCAAACTTCTCGATGCTTAAGACCGGCGAAGTTCGGAATGTTACCTGACGGGTTGAGGTCAGTATCAGCCTTTGGGGATGCCGGTATCGTGAGTAAGGCCTAATCCCAGGCCGCCATCAACATCCAGAATAGCCCCTGTGGTCCATTCGCCTCTAGCCAGGTAGTCAACTGCTTCGGCTATCTCTGTATTGGTACCAATTCGGCCGAGCGCGTGGCTGGAAGCCATTGATTGAAGCCGTTCAGCGGATTCAGCTTGGGTTAGTAATCCTGCTCTCTGGTAAATTTCGGTTAGAATGGCGCCTGGAACAACGCAATTAACTCGGATATTGTGTTCGCCCAATTCTGCCGCGAGAACTCGCGTTAGTGTTTCCAATGCGCCTTTGGTGGCGGCGTAAGCGGAGGCGCCGGGAAACGCTCTGCGTGTATGAATGCTGCCGATGAAAATAATCGCCCCGCCACGTTTCGCCAAATGAGGTTTACATAACCCGGTTAGTAGCATTCCGGCGATGACATTGGTTTTGAAGATATCGACAAGCGGGTCTTCTTCTAATGTATCAATGTCGCCCCTGAGCATGTTCCCCGCATTGCTGACCAGGACATCGAGTTTACCGCCATGCTTGACCGCAGACTCGACGGCTGCCCGTCGATCCTCCTGGATTGTGATGTCTGCTTTCACTGCCAGGCACTTTTCACCCAGCCTTGCGGCGACAGCCTCTATTTTCTCATGCCGGCGGCCGCAGATGGTGACTGCTGCACCGCGCTCGATATAAAACTGTGCAATACCTTCGCCGATTCCTGATCCGCCGCCAGTCACTAGAACCGAAAGGTCTTCAATGGGTTTCATGGTTTTTCTCCGGCACACCAAAGTGCTGCTTGCTGTAAAAACGGGCATCACCAACAGCAGAGAAAAAATCCCAGTCACGCGCCATGGAATTGCGCATAACGTGGCCTCCTGATGGTTTGTTTGCCCGTACCCTTACTCTCGCGGGGTCAATAAAGCCATGGTTGATGCGAACAGTCAGAAAGGGATTGCGAGCTGCCATTGCGGTTGGTTCAGGTCTGCTTGAATTCAACGGGATAAGTGCCCCAGCTATTTCGAAGGGTGTTTAGGTCCAGCGAGGGATTCTTTGACTTGTGTGGAATCATTTTGTGTTCAAGGAGCGTTCTAATCAGCAGGCAGACAATACCATACTGGTGCGTATTTTCGTCAGTGCCGGGGCGACTGGCAACGCCGCCATCCAGATCTCTGCCGGTGCACATATGGACGCCGGCGCCGAAGGTAAGCCCGTATAACTCCGTCTTAACATAGCTAACGCTGCGGTAGGGCTCGAACCTGTCAGGATTATCTCCGAATATATCCGGATCTCGGTTTGCAGCGTGAAGATCAAGGATCAGCAGGTCGTCTGGCGTCATGTACCGAGAAGCGACGGTTATCGGTTCGGTGGGCGTTCGCCATGCCACAGGGCTTGCGGGATGCAGTCGCATGCTTTCATGGACACATTTTTGCAGTAGGAGTGGGTCTTTCAGCAAATCCGTCGGGTCATCTGTCCAGGAAAAAATCTCATTCACCGCGTGCACCATCGAGTTTGCTGTGCTGTGGGAGCCTGCCTGCAGGTAGAAAGCGATCTCTCTTTCGATAAGTTCATCGGTCAGTTTAATACTGTCTTGGTTGCGCAATAGAACGGTCTACACGTCTCTGGGTAGCGCTTCTTCTTTCAGTTCGCCATTTAAGAACTGAGTAATAAGCCGCTGTCTTCTGGACCATGAAGGTTCCAGAAATTGCCTAAATGCGGTTTGCGCCGCTTTTACCTCGGCAATGACGTCGCTCGGGTCACGATCAGAATGAACCAGCGTTGCCCCCTCACTAAACGTCTTAACAATGGCGAGAAGCCGATCGGTTTCTGCGGATGTTTTTTGGGGTCGATCAACTCCGGCGAAATCGGCAGTCAGGTTCATCGTCACCCGGTAGCCGAAGTCAACCAGGTCTGCCTCTCCGCGGGCGACCAGGGGAGCTAGCACCCATGCCAGTGTCTTCGGGAACACATTGGTCTCGTAGTGGTGGGCGTAGTTCCTGCGAAATAGACGTAACTCAAGGTGACGGCGAATTTTGTGTTCTTGACCGTGTAACGTCAGCAAGACATCTTTCATGATCACTTCGCCGGCGTCGTAAAGGCTCTGCCTTAACTTGGGATTACACAGTGCAGCGTGTACATCTTTGAAGCGAGACAATGTTGTTTGTGCCATCGATCGTTGCCGTGATTATTGTATGAACTGTTTTAGGAACTATTGTAGGAACTATTGTAGGAACTATTGTAGGAACTATGGTTTGAACTATCGCGGGAACGACGGATAGGTCGCCGGACAAAAATTTCTTTCCCGCAGCGCTTTTGGGGCCCTTGGATGCCCGTTGATGATTAGTGAATCAGCCATCAACCTTGTCCCTGGTCAATATCGAAGAGGAGTACTGGGAGGTTCTCCACCCGGAAATCGGCTTCCTGGGTGGCAATGGTTCTGTGTTCATCAACTCGCCTCCCACGTAGACGGATTTAATGCGCGACTTATCACCGAGTATTGTGACATCAGCGGCGGGATTACCCTCAACGAGAATAAAGTCCGCTAACTTACCAACGGCAATACTGCCGGTTTCTCCGTCGAACCCTGCGTGGTTACCGCACTGCAAGGTCGCGGCGCTGATAGCTTCCAACGGTGAAAACCCGAGTTCTTTGACAAACACTTCCAGTTCCCGGTAGTGCCACTCACCATAGGGCGTTATCGAAAATCCACTTTCGGACCCGCAGAGTATGGGCACATCATTTTTGTGTGCCTTGTGTATAAGTTCCGCGCTTTCTTCTATCTCGCGCCGAAATATTTCTCGAAGGTTCTCGTCTGCGCCGACGGTGTGGCCGTGATCGGCAAGGTTGGCCTGAAAGGTAAATGTTGGTGCAATGGGCACTTTTTTATCGATGACCAGGTCTAGTGTTGGCTCGTCCATAAAGGTGGCATGCAGCAGTAGATCCATGCCGGCGATTACGGAGTCCCTGATGCTGTTGGCATCCCGGCAATGTCCCATGACGGGAACGCCCAGCTCGTGGGCGGTGTCGCACACCAGTTTAAGCTCATCAAGAGACCAAGCCTGGATTTCACCCTTCATTTTTTGCCGCGGCAAGAGACCTGTAACGTGAACCTTGATCCAATCCACGCCCATTTTTATTTGGCGTCTGACTTCGGTACGAATTTCGTCTGGCGTAGAGACAACTCTTGCATATCCGCGCAGGCCAGCATCGGGTATCAATCGACCTGCCGTGCCACCGACAGAGGTGACCAAGGCATTGCCGCCAGATAACATTCGGGGTCCCGGTATGACGTTTGCCTCTATGGCATCCCGAAGGTCTACGCCGATATCGAAAATACAGTCCGGGTCAACGAACGCAGTGACGCCAGCCTGCAGTAGTTTCTTGACATTTTGGCCAGCGATAATGGCCGCCAGGGCTTCTCTTCTGTGGAAAAACAATTCGTCGTTGGAAGAAGGCTCGTCAAATGTCATGTGGCAATGAGCGTCAATCAGTCCCGGCATTAGCGTTAAACCCGAGGCATCCAGGCGAGTGCCAGCAACCTTGGTGTCTACTGCTTGTTCATCGACGGCGGTAATTCGGTCACCGGTAATGGTGATAGTGGCAGGGTAAGGGGCTCTTCCTGTGCCATCAATAATGGAGGCGTGTTCTACTATTTTTACGCTCATTGGTTAATTACTGACCAAATTTTTAAGGGGGTGGCTGGCATATCGATATGGTCGATATCCAACGCATTTACAATAGCATTTATTACCGCTGGGGGCGCGCCGATGGCGCCAGCCTCGCCGCAGCCCTTAATTCCCAGTGGGTTGTTAGGCGTTTGAGTGTTGATGAACTCTGTGTTGAAGGACGGCAGGTCGTCAGCGCGGGGCATGCAATAGTCCATGAAGGATCCAGTCAGGAGTTGCCCTTCCTCATCGTAAACAGCGTGTTCCAGCAGTGCCTGGCCGATGCCCTGCGCGATCCCTCCGTGCATCTGACCATGGACAATCATTGGGTTGATCACGGTGCCAAAATCGTCCACCGCGACAAAATTCAGGATGTCTGTGGTGCCGGTTTCTGGATCTATCTCCACTTCGCATATGTGGCAACCGGCGGGAAAGGTGAAATCAGGTGGATCAAAAAATGCATCAGCCTTTAGTCCAGGTTCTAGTTCATCGGTTGGGAAAGACTGTGCGACGTAGGAGGCGAGCGCGATTTCAGCAAATGCCATTCGGGTATTGCTGCCGGGGCTGTAGAATTCACCTTCTTCGAATTCAACGGATTCTGGAGCCACATTCATAGCGTAGGCGGCAATCTTTTTCCCTTTCGCCACAATTTTGTCGCAGCCGATGGCAAGTGCTGACATGCCAACGGGGCCGCTCCTGGACCCAAAAGTACCCATCCCAAACTGCACTTTATCAGTATCGCCGTGAATAATTTCAATCTGATCCATGCTGATACCAAATTTATCGGCGACCAGTTGTGCGAATGTCGTTTCATGACCCTGTCCATGGGAATGTGATCCGGTCAATATCTCGACTGAACCCGTTGGATTAACTCTAACCTGCGCGGATTCCCATAACCCCGCACCGGAGCCGAGTTCTCCGAGCTTTTTCGACGGACCGATACCCGCCGCTTCTATCCATGTGGCAAGACCTATCCCACGTAACTTATCCCGTGATGCAGACTCGGCCTTACGTGCGTCAAAACTTTCGTAATCAATCATTTCCAGGGCCTTGTCCAATCCCAGATCGAAGTCCCCTACGTCGTATATTGAAAGTACCGGTGTTTGGTAAGGAAACGTACGGATGAAGTTTTTACGACGAAGCGCTGCTGGGTCGACGCCGAGTTTTCGGGCCGCCAGGTCAACCAATCGCTCGATGACAAAGGCAGCTTCAGGCCTGCCCGCGCCGCGGTAGGCGTCGACCGGCGTGGTGTTGGTATAGACAGCTGTAACTTCGGTGTAGATTGCCGGGATGGTGTATTGACCCGATAGCAGTGGACCGCACATGTAGGTCGGGATGAGTGAGCCAAAGGTAGAAAGGTAAGCACCCATATTTGCCGTGATCGAGACATGCAGTCCTGTAATCCTGTGCTCTGCATCAAGAGACATTTCAGCATGTACCTGCTGGTCGCGCCCATTTGCATCCGTTAGAAACGCTTCGCTGCGATCGGCGGTCCATTTGATCGGGCGTCCGACAAGTTTGCTCGCCCAGGTGCAGATAACTTCTTCAGGGTAGTTGAATGCCTTTGAACCGAAACCGCCGCCAACGTCTTCTGATATGACCCGAAGTTTGTGTTCGGGTGCAAGACCAATGACAGCCGACAGGGTCATTCGTAGGCCGTGTGGGTTCTGGGAAGCGATGTAGAGCGTATAGCGATCGTCCCTTTTGTCATAAAAGGCATTAAGCGCACGGGTTTCCATGGCATTTGGCGCAAGACGATTATTGTAAAGGTCCAGTTCAATCTTGTGGCTGGCGCCGTCAAGGGCGGCCTTGGTCGCGTCTTTGTTGCCCAGTTCCCAGTCAAAGGCTACGTTACCTGGGACGTCGTTGTGGACAGATGATTCATGACCTGCGGCACTTTTTAATGACACCACTGCGGCCAGATCCTCGTATTCAACCTCGATCATTTCGGCTGCGTCACGTGCCATTTCCCGGGAATCAGCGATCACAACCGCGACAGGGTCGCCTACGTGTCTTACTTTCCCTTGCGCCAGGGGTGGATGTACACCTGGTTTCATTTCACTGCCGTCTTTTGAGTGGATCATCCAGCCGCAAACTAAAGTCCCGAGTCCAGACTCAGCATAGTCGGCACCTGTCAAAACCAGGCGAACGCCAGGCATTTCGGCGGCGACGCTAGTGTCTATGCTCGTAATATTGGCATGAGCGACAGGTGAGCGAGCGAAGATCGCGTGGCATTGGTCCGGAAGGTTAACATCATCTGTATACCGACCTTTACCGGTGATGAACCTAATGTCTTCCTTGCGCCTGATTGATTGTCCGGAAACCGCCACAATGTCGTTCCTTTGTTGAGATGAATTTCGATCTGAAGTTTAGAGTAAAAGCGTCGATGCTATCAGCAGTGTGACGCCATGGAAATGCTAAAGAATGGTCGCTCGACCTCTGTGGCCTGACTCAGTATGATCCTGCCTTGCTTATTCAGTGGCGTTTCTCTTGCAACCGACTCAGGGAAGTACACCGGGGACCCGAAAGGTCGATTTATCAACCAAGCTCTACTATGGCTTTGGTGCCGTTGCCAACGGTGCTAAAAGCAATGGCTTCAATTACCTGCTGCTCTTTTACTATAGTCAGGTTGTCGGGCTAAGGGCAGACCTTGTCTCTTTGGGTATCCTTATCGCGCTAGTGTTCGATGCCGTATCTGACCCGCTGGTAGGGTACATCTCCGATAACACGCATTCGAAGCTCGGGCGACGTCATCCCTATATGTATGCGGCAGGTGTTCCTGTTGCGCTGGCTTATTATTTTCTATGGTCTCCTCCTGCCTGGGATGAAACGGGATTGTTCCTCTACTTTGTCTGCATGGCGGTCCTGATCCGGACTTTGATCACTTTTTATGAGATTCCATCGACTGCACTGGTGGCAGAACTGACTGACGACTACGACCAGCGAACGGAAATGATGAGTTTTCGGTATTTTTTTGGCTGGTGGGGCGGGTTAACGATGGCAGTGATGAATTACCTCGTGTTTTTGCCTGAAGACAAAGGCGGGTTGGAATACGTTCAGGGCTGGAGCAATTACGGGCTGGCTGCTTCTATTGTAATTTTTATTTCTATTTATGTGTCTGCGATCGGTACTCACAAGCATATTCCGCATCTTCGACAGCCGCCAAATCGTGAGCCGTTTAGTTTCGTAAAGACAAAAAAAGAAATTAAGGAAACGCTATCCAATCGGTCTTTCTTCGCGCTGTTTGTTTCCGCCCTTTTACAGGCGGTTGCAGCAGGTGTGTCGACGTCGTTATCGATCTATTTTTCTCGGCACTTCTGGGAACTGACCACGACCGAGATCGGGTACATGAACATTCCGTATTTCTTTTCTGCTTTTATCGCGCTGATGCTTGCACCCAGGGTGTCTCGCTGGTTAGGTAAGAAAAAAGGCGGTATGACTGTGCTGGGACTCGCTTTCGCAATGGCTCCGATGCCGTTTATTCTTCGAGTTCTTGGCCTGTTCCCGGAAAACGGAACCGACACGCTGTTCTGGACCCTGGTGGTTTTTAATACCATTGAGGTCACGCTGATTATTATGTCCTCGTCATTGATCGCGGCGATGATCGCGGACGTCGTTGAGGACAGTGAGGTGAAAACAGGCCGGAGGTCCGAGGGCATTTTCTTTGCAGCTAACAGCTTTGCACAAAAGGCCGTCAATGGACTTGGGGTTGTCGTTGCTGGGCAGATATTAGCGATTATCCAGTTTCCCACAAAAGCGAAACCCGGCCAGGTGCCCGAGGAAACGCTATTTGACCTGGCTTACCTCTACGTACCAACGCTGCTTTTCTTTTACCTATTTGCCTTGGCTGTGCTCAGCGTTTACAAGATCAACCGAGAGGATCATTCCGACAATCTGCGGAAGCTTGCGGTAAACAAGACGAAGACGCCGATACCCTGAGTGGGATTCGAGCCGGTGGGTTGGCGTCATGAGGGCGTCAAATTAAAAAATGAAACAGGAGAGTATTATGGAACTGGTAGTGATTGTCATTATGTTGGCATTGGTGGAGTACATCGTGCTGGGCGCTAGAGTTGGTTTTGCCAGGGGGCGAACAGGGCTTGAAGCACCAGCGGTTACGGGAAATGAGGAGTTTGAGCGGCATTTCCGAGTGCACTACAACACAATTGAACAGCTGATTTTGTTTATACCGGGGATCTGGTTTTTTGCTGAGTATGTCCATGTTCTTGGCGCCGTGGCGATTGGCCTGGTTTTTGTTGCAGGCCGGGCGATTTATGCCGTTAGCTACGTTAAAGATCCTGCAACGCGCGGTACCGGCATGATGCTGACTGTTCTACCCTGCTGGATTCTGGTCCTTGGGTCGCTCGGTGGAGCGGTGTGGAAAGCCATTAGCTAAGAGAAGCCATTAGCTAAGAGAAGCCATTAGCTAAGAGAAGCCATTAGCTAAAAAAAGCCATTAGCTAAATTAAAGGCGGTCTAATTCGGGTTCTTGCAGAAACTTGTCACCCATTGACACAAGCTGTAATGTTAAAAATGAGTTGAATAAAGTAAGTAGGATTGATCGACAATGAGTAACAAAACACCGAATCATTTCCTCACGGACATGAAGTGCCCCGTGAGCCTTGAAGATGTTGACTTGTTTGCGCCGGGTGCGCAGGAACACTGGTATGACGCCTACCCGATACTCCACGATGAATCGCCGGTTCACAAGCTGGCAGGTGAGGGTTTAACCGCTGGCACGGACGCTTTTATCCTAAGTAAGCATGAAGACATCAACACTGTCGTTAGGGACCCGGATCGTTTTCCTCCTATTCAGTCTAATGCCATTAGAGAAATGGCTGCTTCAGGCGTCAATGTTGAAGAAGTGCCGAACCTGAACGCCATGCAGGCATCTATGGTAACGCTACGACCTAACATGGACCTTTGGCGTCTCCATAAACAAGAGCTGACGGACCCGTGGGTTGGTCCCGGATCAAGCCGCCATGAAGCTATGATTACAAAGCATGTGGATGATCTGATCGATAGCTGGGTCGATAAGGAAGAGATTGATTTCATTAAGGAATTTGCAAGGCCACTACCACAGCGTGTGATGGCGAGCGTGTTGGGATTTCCGTTGGAAGATATACCGCAACTGGGGCTGTGGGGTGAAGCCCAGGTGAAAGCTTTTGTCTACGGACGCGGTCATCAGAACAAACTGACCGATGAAGAGACTCGCGAACAGTTTGTATTGCTGGATGGTTTTAAGGAATACGTGCAGGAAAAAGTGAAAGAAAAGCGGGAGAACCCTCAGGAGGACATGATTACGTTCCTCACACAGGTCACTTACTCTGCGCTGGGCAGAAAGCTCACGGACCTTGAAGTTAATGGCATTGTCTACGCCATGATTATTGGTGGCCTGGAGACGACTCAATATGCGATTGAGGAACAGGCGCAGTTGATTTGCGAGCATGAAGGTCTGTTTGATCGCCTGAAGAACAA
>JABIVN010000222.1 GCA_018667205.1 Gammaproteobacteria bacterium
GATAGGACCTCGACAGATAATCAGTGGTCGCATGTCCGAACAACTGAAGGACTGCTCCCAAGCTGAACCCGATGCCCTGTGCCTTGATTTATGGACCAGTGAGTTGCTTAAGTAGTATTGGTTAGACATGACGGTCCCCTAGTGAAATTCGCGCTGGATACCAGCGAATGGTGTGGGTTCGTAGTGCCTTAAGTGGAACGCCATATTGTCCGCCAATACCTGGCGCAGGTCAGACGGCATTACAATCTGTGAAACCGAACCAAGGCTGAGTGCCTCTTTCGGATTCATTAACTCCTTCTCATAACGCTTGCCCAGCTTGGCTTCTTCTGCTGCCAGCCAACTGGCTGCATTCGCCTTTGCGCCTGCTTCCAACTGGCTACCTTTGATGCCCTGCGCCTTAAGTGCCACTCTTTGATTTTCTACTTGTTGCTTCAAACCCCCTCGAAGGCTTCTCAATTCATCTTTATAGACGAACTCAACCCCCGGCGGGCCCATGACAGCAACTCGGGTGGTTGGCATGGCAATGACCAGATCAGCGCCAGTGGGGTAATTGTTGTAAGAAGCGTAAGCCCCACCAATAGCATTGCGAATCAGGACCAGGAAGCGAGGCGTTCGCAGGTCAATAATGGCATCAAGCATCGCTCGGCCAGCCTGAACAATACCGCGACTCTCCTGCTCCTTTCCTGGCAGGAAGCCAGTCGTGTCTTCCATAAAGACGACCGGGATATTGTAAAGGTTGCAGAACCGAATAAAACGCGCGTTTTTGTAGGCAGCATCTATATCAATCTGGCCGGAGCCAATTGCTGAATTGTTGGCGACAAAGCCAACGACATTACCACCAAGCCGGCCAAAGCAGGTAATCGTGTTCCTAGCCCGATCTGGCTGGATTTCAAAATAGTCACCGTGATCGCAGACCTGCTGAATAATAATGCTGACATCGACGGGCGTGTTGAAACCAGTAGGTGAGTTGAATGCTTTCCTGAACAACAGATCAATGTCCCATGTCTTTCGGTCAGTGGGATCAGATGTCGGCTGAAAAGGCGCCATTTCTGAATTGCCACTCGGCAAATAGCGAAGCAACTCTTTGGCGGTCTGCAGCGCAGTGACTTCGTCTTCAACCGTGATGTCTGTAACACCGCTTTGAGAATGAACACTAGGCCCACCTAGTTCATCCGCCGTGACGTCTTCACCAAGGACAGACTTTACAACACCAGGACCGGTCAACCCGAAGAAGGTTTCTTTCGGCTGAATCAAAAAGCTGCCCTGCCTGGGAAGGTAGGAACCACCACCAGCATTAAAGCCAAACATACACATAATTGACGGTACAACGCCGCTAATCTTCCTAAGGGCGGTAAAGGCTTCCGCATAGCCGTCAAGGCCGCCGACGCCGGCCGGCACAAATGCGCCGGATGAATCATTCATGCCGATAAGCGGTATCTTGTGCTTACCCGCTAACTCGTAAAGGCGTGCAAGCTTTTTGCCATTGGTGGCGTCCATGGAACCGGCGCGGATCGTGAAGTCGTGCCCGTAAAGCGCCACGTCGCGGCCTTCCACCTCGACGACGGCAGTGACCAAAGACGCGCCATCCAGATTGGGGCCCCAGTTCTGGAACTGGATTTTGGGTGGTTTCGTGGTCAGGACCTTGATCCTTTCCCACACCGTCATCCTATTTTTCAGGTGCTGCCGCTGGACATTTTTAAACCCCGCAGAGACAAACGGTTTTTGCCTAATATTATGGGCTTCTTCCAGGGTCTCTTCGTAGGGTCCAGGTTGGTAATCAATCTGATCCGGCACCGAAAACCTTATCGGCTTGGACTCGGTAAACGGATTCTTAATAATCGGGATCATCTTATTCTTGGGCATAGGCTACTTCAGTTCAGGGCCGAGGAAATCGGGCGATTATATAGATTTCTCAGTATGTCAGCCATAAGTCAAAAAGATCTCTGCATTAGCCACCTTTATCGCAATAAAGACACTGAACGGTGGGTTCGCCTGATATCATTGCGCGCAAATTTATTACCGAAATGGAGTTAACCATGGATATCAACGGAAAAGTCGCCATTATTACTGGCGGCGCATCAGGACTGGGTTGGGCGACCGCCGAATTGCTACACAGCAAAGGGGCAAAGGTTGCTATTTTTGATATGAATGACGATCTTGGGCAAGAAAGAGCCAAAACACTGGGTAATGGCGCCGCGTATTTCAACGTCAATGTTGCCGACGAGGCCTCTGTGCAAGCAGGTATCGCTGGCGTGCAGGCAGCATTTGACACGGTACATATCTGTTGTAATTACGCGGGTATCGGCACACCGAGCAGGACAGTGGGAAGAGACGGTCCAATGCCGCTGGACTGGTTCAAGCGGGTTATCGACGTCAACCTTATTGGAACTTTTAATGTGATTCGACTGGCGGCATCTGTCATGGCCGGTAACGAACCCGTCACCGACGATGGCTGCCGGGGTGTGATTATTAATACTGCGTCTGTTGCAGCCTTCGACGGACAAATAGGACAGGCGGCCTACAGCGCATCCAAAGGTGGTGTCGTCGCCATGACCCTGCCAATTGCGCGAGACCTTGCCAGCATCGGTATTCGAGTCAACACCATTGCCCCGGGCCTGATCAACACACCCATGCTTCAGGGTTTACCCGAGCCGGCAAAAGCATCACTGGCCAATACCGTGCTGTTTCCAAGAAGACTCGGAGAACCACAGGAAATTGCCCACGTTGCCGAAATGTTAATCGAAAATGACTATATGAATGGTGAGACAATTCGGATGGATGGTGGTATTCGGATGCAACCAAAATAAGCAGTCTTCAGGCTGCTTATTTCTAGAGGCGCTTAGCGCTCCGGAATATGTCCCTCACACAGGGACATATTCCGGATAGACAGGGTCCCAAATCATATCGTCCAGGGCCGTCTGGATCTCCAGTTCGGTTCTCATTGGCGCTACGCCCTCTTCCACCGCTCGAAGTGCCACGGCCAAGGCCACCTCACGAGATACTTCACGCAGACGGACGACAGACGGGTAAAGTGATCCTGTTTCCAGCTCCTCGTCTTTAACCGCTTTTGCCAGCGCACTTGCCGCTGCGCTGACCATACCATCGGTCACCGATGTCGATTCCGCCGCCAGCGAGCCCAACCCTAGCCCGGGGAAGATAAAGACGTTGTTTCCCTGCCCAATGGCGTAGCTTCGTCCATTGAGTTCCACCGGCTCGTAAGGGCTGCCAGTCGCAACCAAAGCCTGACCGTTAGACCATTCGAGCAGGTCGGCAGGTATTGCCTCTGACAAAATCGTTGGATTGGAAAAAGGCATAATAATCGGTCGCTCTGTATGCGTCAGCATCGAGGCAACAATTTCTTGATGAAACGCGCCAGGGGACCCGGACGACCCGATCAAAATAGTGGGCTTGTAATTATCAACGACAAGCTCCAGGCTTGGATCATTGACATCAAGGCCATACTTCTGGGCTAACGCTCGTGGCCAGGCAAGTTTCTGCTTGTAGTGGCCATCTTCAATTCGATCAGCAATAACCAAGCCCTTACTATCGAGCACCGCGATTGACTCTCTGATTTCCTCGTCAGACAGACCTAGCTGGGAAAGCTCATCCATAACCTGCAGCGCAATGCCGTAACCGGCTGCACCCGCACCATGTATGACAATCCGCTGGCCCGCTAGTTTCTCGCCCTTGACCCGAAGGCCCGAGAGCACACCAGCCAGCGCCACTGCACCGGTTCCCTGAATGTCATCGTTAAAAGAAAGAACGCGGTTTCGATACTCTTTCAGGAGAATGAGCGCATTGTTATTACGAAAATCCTCCCATTGAATTAATGCTTTGGGGAAAACCTCGGCGACGGCTTCAACAAACTCTTCACACAGTGAGAAGTATTCTTCACCAGTCAAACGCGGCTGACGCCAACCAAGGTATAAATCATCGTTCAGCAACGCTTCGTTATTGGTTCCAACATCAAGACAGATGGGCAGCGTTTCGGCAGGGTGGATGCCTGCGCCAGCAGAATAAAGTGCCAACTTGCCGACACTGATTGCCATACCACCGGCACCCTGATCACCGATACCAAGAATAGATTCGCTGTCCGTGATGACGATAAGCCTGATGTCATCGAAGAAAGGACCCCGGCGTAAAATATCCTTCATCTTTCCTTTGTGATCAGGCGTAAGCCAAAGCCCTCGGCCGCCACGAAACTCGTGACTGAAGCGTTGCGTGGCCTGGCCGACGGTTGGTGTGTAGATGATCGGCATGAGTTCCTGCAGATTGGCGCAAAGCACAGAAAAGAACAGTTGCTCATTTCTGTTCTGCAGCGTCACCAGACTGGCATACTTATCCAACGGCTCCACCATTCGACGGATGGCGGATCCCGTCCGCTGAACCTGTTGCTCCAGGGTATTGATCTCGTGCGGTAACAATCCAGTAAGATGGAAATCCTCGCGTTCCTGTGCGCTAAAGGCCGTACCCTTGTTCAGTAACGGGTGCCGGATCAGATCGCCCCCACGCAACGGTACTTCCAGAAACAGTTTGCCACTGGCATCTTTATGTCTTTTTAGGGGTCTCATTGAATTTCCAAAGCCAACTGGAGTGATTTGGTCGTGTGATCCCCCCGGACCACCTCAAATACCCCAAAAATCGAAGTCGGAGCTTACCACAGACTCCGCTCTTTTTAGGAGGCGAAATGGCGTTCGGCTTATCAAAAAGCAGTTTATCTATTCAGGGCTCATGCATCTTGCAACAAGGCCGAGGAACCACCGTGATAATTAATCCACGAGCTTGATGAGACCTTGCGCCTGCATGCTACCCAAAAGATTGTCCAAGTCCTTAATCAGGGTATCTTCGTCTATGTTATATTCCTCGAGCAGTGTCGACACCACTGAGCGCATCGTTCCGCCATCATCAAGGATCTGCCAGACCCGGGTACCAACTTCATCAAGTCCAAGATAGTTTTCACTGGCCAGGTCAAGCAATACACTTTCATCGTCGAGCACCTGACAGATCACCTCGCCGGATATCGTAAACCTCTGGTTTAAATTCATATTCTTTACTTGACCAAAATTATTTAAGGACTTTAATTTAAGAACTTTAATTTAAGAACTTTAATTAGCAAACTCAAAGTCTTCTCGAGTTATCATTTGTTCCATGCGA
>JABIVN010000223.1 GCA_018667205.1 Gammaproteobacteria bacterium
ATCTAGTTACACACGATTAGATCCCAGATTCCGCCGATACGCCGGCATCATCACGGATATAGCCTATGATCACTTGCTGGCGCAAGACTGGCATCAATATTACAAAGAGCCACTTGAGTCCTATTCTGCCAGCACCCTTGAAAAATTGTTAGCTCACAAAGACATGCTACCGATCGCCGCAAGACAGGACGCGTCGCGAATGCAAGAACACAATTCATTGGCACACTATGGCCGGCTAGATTTCCTGCAACGATCACTCACCTATCTCTCAGGAAGACTAAAACACGCAAACCCTCTTATAGAGGCCTATACACAATGTGTAGAGGAACTTCCCAATCTTCAGCAGGACCTCTCTGTTTTTTACCCAGAGCTGATGGAGTTTTGTGATAACTGGAAACAATTACATTAGATAATGGGAGCGCTGTAGAAGAGGGTTTTCCCGTAGCCAGCGGTCTAAGACATAGATTTACCGGCGCCGTCATAAACGATCCGAATAGCACCAACTGCCAAGGAATGAGAAACTGATGTCTGAATACATACCTAGTACACGGAACCTGAACTGGATAATAGGTTTCGGCTGCATGTTCCTTATAGGGGTCGCTCTCTATATGGAACATATGATGCACTTAGAACCCTGCCCTCTCTGTATATTCCAACGAGTGGCCGTGATCACAGCCGGATTGATCGCCATCGTGGCTGCTCTGCACAACCCCCAACGGGTCGGCATCAAAGTTTACAGCCTGATGGTAGTGATGGCTTCTACTATTGGTGGCGCGCTCGCAATCCGACAACTCCATCTTCAAAGCCTGCCGGAGGACCAAGTACCTACTTGTGGACCAGGGCTCGATTATCTGCTGGATGTGTTTCCTATGCAGGACGTGATTCAAATGGTTCTGGTCGGTGATGGCAGTTGCGCTGAAGTTGCTTGGTCGCTCCTTGGCATCAGCATTCCAGGCTGGGCGCTGGTCGGTTTTATTGGGCTGGTTACGCTAGGGCTATTCCAGGCTTTCAGGGACAGCGAGCACCAGTAATACCGACTCGTTTACGGGCCGAAAGTAACTCCAAGGGCCTTTTCTTGGTCGATTGTCTGCCAGGATTGAGCGAGCAGTGCCATCCTTTTCTGCACCTTTTACTGCTTAGACATACCCGCTGGCACGCCCATTGATTCCGAACCCTCCGACGGTCCTGCCTTGGTGTAATGCTATAAGTTGCACCCTTTTATAAAAAGAGGATCAATGCATGCGATACTCCCCAATCCACCCATCAATTTAAGCAAAGCATTCCTCGTCAGGCATCCGCTTTAAAAAAAGGCCAAAAATTCCCGTACCCCTATGTTAACGCTAACTAATGTATCCCTAAGGCGAGGCCCAGACCCGCTATTTACAGCCGCCAGCTTCACAATTCATCGTGGTAACAAAGTGGGGCTGATCGGTGCGAATGGTAGCGGTAAATCCAGCCTTTTCGAGGCCATTCTAGGAACCCTGGAATCTGATGTTGGCCAGATCGACTTACCGGCAGAAACCCGAATCTCTCATATGGCACAGGAAGTCATCGGTAGCACTCAACCCGCGATTGATTATGTGCTTTCGGGTGACCTGCGCTATGTAGAGATTACAGCGCAACTTGCCCAGGCCGAGCTAGACGAAACTTTCGAAAAAATTGCTGGCTTGCATGAACAGCTGGACACCATTGACGGGTACACGGCCCGTGCTCGCGCAGAGCAACTCATGGTCGGTCTTGGTTTTTCATCACCCGAGTTTACGCGGCCTCTTTCCAGCTTTTCAGGAGGATGGCGAATTCGCCTTAATCTTGCACAAACGCTGATGACCCCCTCTGACCTGCTGTTACTCGACGAACCGACCAACCACCTAGACCTGGATGCCATCATCTGGTTGTCAGAATGGATTAAAAATTTCCAGGGAACCCTGCTGCTCATATCTCATGACCGGGAATTCCTTGATGAATGCATCAATCACATTGCCTATCTTCATCACCAGACAATTGAAGTATTCACGGGCAACTATTCCGCCTTTGAGAAAATCAAGGCAGCGCGGCTAGCGCTTCAGCAAAGCAGCTACGAAAAACAACAGCGCGAGATCGCGCACATGCAGGATTTCGTTAGGCGCTTTCGCGCAAAAGCCACAAAGGCAAGGCAGGCGCAGAGTCGAATTAAGGCCCTGGAGAGACTGGAACTGATCGCTCCGGCGCATATCGACTCACCCTTCTCATTCGAGATAACGGCACAGGAAAAAGCTTCGACGCCATTACTGACGCTGGTAGATGCGAACCTGGGATACGAGCACGCGGTTCTAAAGAACGTCAATCTTAGCTTTCTACCGGGCGATCGATACGGTTTGCTTGGGGTTAATGGCGCCGGGAAGAGTACGCTGATCAAGACATTGAACATGGAGCTACCACTAATAAGTGGTTACGAGACCGAGGGTACTAACCTCAACACTGCCTACTTTTCACAGCACCAACTCGATGAGCTGGACCTTTCCAGCAGCGCAGTCGAGCACCTGATTGAACTTGGAAGAAAACTCGGCGCAGTGCCCGGGGAACAAGAAACACGAAACTTCCTGGGTGGATTTAACTTCCACGGAGATAAGGTACTGGAACCCGTTGGGATCTTCTCCGGTGGCGAGAAAGCTCGACTCGCGCTCGCGCTAATTGCATGGACCAAACCCAACCTGCTACTAATGGATGAACCAACAAACCATCTTGATATTGAAATGCGCCAGGCACTCACCGTGGCATTGCAGGCGTTCGCCGGTGCGTTGATCCTGGTCTCCCACGATCGTCACCTAATGGCTAATGCTGTGGATCAATTCCTGTTGGTTGAAAATGGTTGCGTCAGCATCTTTCCCGGAGATCTCTCGGACTACCGAACCAGAGCATTACCCGGCAAGGCAACAGACACACAAACTTCAGACGTTGGCGTTGAAACAGCATCGGCAAAAACAGTCACAAGACCAGGTAAGGAGATCCGGCAACTCAAAACACGGCTGAATACGCTTGATGGCAGGATGGAACGCCTCCAACGAAAGCTAGCTGAAGTAGAGCAGCGGCTCTCTGACCCAGCGATCTACCAAAACGGTGACGGCCACGAAAAGCAGCAGGTAGACCTTCAATCGATGCTTAGAGACCAGGAGGAACTCAAAGAACAGTTAGAAGCCATTGAGAGCGAATGGCTTAATGTCAGCACTGAACTCGAGTCTATTTAGACTGCCCGCAGCACAACTACACCTGGATTTCCTGGTTAGGACCAGCTTCTTCCTCAACAATACTTCGTCCTAGCGCGGGGAACACGGGAATATCCTTGTCGTCCGGCATCGGCATAAATTTCTTTCTTGCTAACGCTGCATCGATATAGGGTGCTAGCTCCGCGGCTTTTCTAGCCTCACGCTCAGTTTCTCTTACCTTAAATTCGGGCATTACTTCACTGGCAAACAGTTCCAGTGACTCACAGATATGTTCGTGCTTGTTCATCCCGGCCTGCTGAATAAACGTCACCTGATCCACACCAACCTCCTCAAATTTCTTGAGGTGAGCTCTCATATCATCAGGCGTTCCGATTCCACCTCTGGCACCCGTGAGAGATTCCGTGATGTCTAAGGGCATTTCCGCCAACTGTTTATCGCGAACTTCTCTGAACTGCTCAAAAAGGTTTGTACGTCCTGGTTTGTGCTCGCCAAAGCCGTACAAAGCACCAAGTGCGTATCCGAAGAACTCAAACCCTTCCAGTCCACGGTTAACGGCTTCTTCGCGGTCCTGATGCAGTGAAAAGCTGGTGACCATTGCGACATTGGCATTCACCGTATGGCCAATCGGCACACATTCATCGCTTTTAATGATGCTGTAGTACTCATCGACCCAGTGCTTTGCCTCCAGCGGATCAACAAAAGCGAAGGTCAGCGCGCCTATGCCCAGTCTTGCAGCCATTTTGATGGTTTCTCTGTTTGAGCAGGCAACCCAGAGTGGTGGATGGGGTCGCTGAACTGGCTTAGGGACAATGTTTCTGCATGGCATACTAAAATACTTACCTTCAAACCCCGGGTAGGGGTCCATGGCCAACATGTTGCAAATTTGCTCAACCGCTTCAAGGTACTGCTCACGCTTTGATTCAACTGGAATATCGAAGCCACCAAGTTCTAATATTGCCGATGACTCACCAGTGCCAAACTCAACCCGCCCGTTGGAAACCAGATCCAAGGTCGCAATACATTCAGCGGTTCGAGCCGGATGGTTGTAGTTCGAGATCACCTGCCTTATACCGTGGCCAAGACGAATATTTTTTGTTCGCTGTGACGCTGCAGCCAGAAAAATTTCAGGCGAAGACGAGTGTGAATACTCTTCCAAAAAATGATGTTCAACCTCCCAAGCGAAATCAATGCCTAGTTTGTCCGCTAGCTCAACCTGATCCAGCGCGTCTTGGAATAGCTGCTGCTCCAGGCCTTCTTTCCAAGGCTTTGGTAACTGGTGTTCATAGAAAATTCCAAATTTCATATTTGTTCTCTCTTAAGCCACAAGCGCTTGGAATTGTTCAAATAATGACTGACCGTCTTTGCCCCCAAGAACTGCTTCCTTCATTGCGGCCATACTGAGCGGTCTTTGAGCCTCATGCATTTCAACTGCATGCCAGTGCACCATTTTTTCCCAAACCGGATCCAGAATTTCTGCACCGGAAATTTCAGCGCC
This sequence comes from Gammaproteobacteria bacterium, assembly GCA_018667205.1. Lineage (GTDB taxonomy): Bacteria > Pseudomonadota > Gammaproteobacteria > Pseudomonadales > Azotimanducaceae > UBA9659. Next base: position 4,699 of record JABIVN010000223.1, read on the forward strand.
ACCTACCGCCTTGATTGTAAAGCTTCTGAACTCCGAGATAGCCGCGCGCAGCCACGCTACGTGCACAGATTCGTCGAGTCTAATTCGGTTTATCAACTCCACCGCGTGGGCCGCCTCCTTCGGTTTGTCGATGAAAGTGTCAGCTGACGCTATAACGCGTTCATAGAAATCAAATGCTCGCTCTGCCCTGACTTCTATCATCAGTAGATTCATAAGAAAAGAGATCAGCATCTCGTGTTCAGCAGGAAGCGCAAGCATTTCTCGTTCAGCTTTCTCACGGCCAATGCTTGCGGGTGCCGCGGGTATCGGGAATTTTTCTTTTCCAAAAACAAGATCCCGTGCCGCAAACCACATCGTATCGTGACCACCAATACCGGAATCAGGAACACCGCCTTCATCCCATCCGTGAGTTGTCAGTAGCCCTTTGTTCAAATGGGCCAGCGCCGTTGAAGATATGTCCTCAACGATAATCATTTGAAAGTCAGGCGCCTGAAGTTCTGCCAGTGCTTTGCCACGGGCCTCGATCAGGCCCGTGATGGTGAGCGAGTCCCAAAAGGACTGCTCAATCCCATGTTTCAACAACAAAACCTGTTGGGGGACGTTCGGAAAGTTGGGTTCAGTCAGCAACGTGGTAGATGCTTCGACAATAGGAACTCCACGACCCTCGAGCTGTTTGTGCCAGTTGTTGATCGCATCCCATCGATGCTTGGTGCGTGGTGATAGATAATGACCATCTGGATCGAAGCCACCATGTAATTTCTGGCCGCACTCTACATGAAGTGTTTGATAGTCGTGATCAGCTTCTATTTCTTGCTTGCTGTATTTCACCTTGTTCATTAAAACCTCCCGTTATCCGTTGCCTAAGCCTCGATCAATAAACCTGCTTAGGTCTTCGATCATTTTCTCTCTGTTCAGGTCTGTCCTGCTAGCGTAGGTCATCGCGTGACGCAGGAAACCGCAAAGCCCGTGGCTAATTAGCTCAAGATCATACTCATCTTGTTGGCCACCTGTGGAACTAATCATCTGATGGTTCCGGACCGTAATGCTCACCAGATGACCCAACCGGTCATACATTCCCCAGGCATTATCGTCCCGTGGCGCTATAAACGCTGGATCAAGAAACGCTGCTTGCAACAGCCCAGGGTGTTCTGCTCCAAAGTCCACAACGGCGCCGCATGTTACTCGCCACCGTGCACGGGACTCGCTGATGTGCTGAAGGCGATCGCTCAGCACTGCTAGTAATTCGTTCTGTGCCTGCGCTGCAAAATCAAGGTACGCCTGCTGCTTGTCAGCGAAATGCAGATAAAAAGTGCCATTAGCGACGCCAGCTCGGCGCGCTATGTCCTGCGGCCTTGTCTCGTGGTATCCAAGCTCAACAAATAATCCCCGGGCAGCTACCCTCAGTCGGTCCAGAGTCGCAAGTTTTGACACGGGCTGTTTCTCTTCGTTCTTTTTTTTAACCGGGATAGTTGACATCACAATGACAATTTGTCAGCGAACGATGAGTGTAAACTGCTACTGACAATTTGTCATACCTTGCTGTATTTATAGGTATACTCCCGGCCAAAAGAGAATAACCCACATTTGGAAACAGGCGAGAGACAGCCATGACTACCCCAACCAGATCTTTTCCCGGCACCCGAATGCGACGTCTTCGGACTAATGACTGGTCCCGCCGTCTAACTCAGGAAAACCAGTTAACCGCGTCCGACCTGATCTACCCTGTGTTCGTACATCCAGGTGAGAATACCCGCGAGGCAGTTCCCAGCATGCCTGGCGTGGATCGGCTCACAATAGATCTTCTGGTCAAAGAAGCACGTGAGGTCGAAACACTTGGCATCCCGGTCATGGCACTTTTTCCTGTGGTACCACAGGCCAATAAATCACTAAAAGGTGAGGAAGCGTACAACCCAAATGGATTGGCACAAAACGCGGTCAGGGCGATCAAAGCCGCCTGTCCCGACCTAGGGGTGATGACGGACGTCGCCCTGGATCCCTTTACCAGTCACGGCCAAGACGGGATCCTCGACAAGAACGGCTATATAGACAACGACATTACCTTAAATGCACTGGTTAAACAGGCTGTCTCCCACGCAGAAGCCGGAGTCGATATCGTTGCACCTTCCGACATGATGGATGGCCGGATCGGGGCTATCCGAAAGACCCTTGAGGCCTCAGGGTTTGCCACCACCAAGATCATGGCTTACTCAGCTAAATATGCCTCTGCTTACTACGGCCCTTTTCGGGACGCGGTTGGCTCCAGCAGCAATCTTGGCAAAAGCGACAAAATGACCTACCAGATGAATCCAGCCAACAGCAATGAAGCACTGCACGAAGTGGCACTGGATATTGAAGAAGGCGCCGATATGGTCATGATCAAACCGGGTATGCCTTACCTTGATATCGTACGCCGTGTGAAGGACACTTTTAACATGCCAACAATGGTCTACCAGGTAAGCGGTGAGTACGCCATGCAGATGGCTGCCATTGAAAACGGCTGGCTATCGGACGCTGTTATCAATGAGTCTCTGCTGGGGATGAAGCGAGCCGGGGCAGATGCCATACTGACGTACTTCGCTAAAAGGGTTGCGCGACAATTGAAGAACTGACTTTCTAGGGTCATCCATCAAGCTCGTTAAGCAACCATCAAGATCGGCCCACAACGTGACTTGATTCAACAGCGCGGGACTTGCCAATAGAGTTCGGATCGCCAGAGCCCAGCAAACCCGCCTGGGTAACCTCATCGTGATTTCACATAGATTATTCGTTGTGAATTCATGGTTAGCGGCTTAGGATTAACTCCTTGAACGACCTAACCTTTTTTCGGAGATAGTAACAATGGCGGATATCCAACATGTGTCTGATGAGTCCTTTGACTCGGACGTTTTAAATGCAGACGTGCCTGTCCTGGTAGACTACTGGGCAGAGTGGTGTGGCCCCTGCAAAGTCATAGCGCCCGTGTTGGAAGAAATCGCGGCCGAATACGACGGCAAGATAAAAGTCTGCAAGCTGGATATTGATGCCAACGAGACAACTCCACCGAAGTACGGCATTCGTGGAATTCCAACACTGATGCTGTTCAAAAATGGCAACGTAGAAGCGACTAAAGTCGGCGCATTATCCAAATCACAGCTAACCGCATTTCTTGACAGCAATATCTAGGCGAAGTTATCTTGGGTGATTAAGCACATCGCCGGTGGTGATATTCCGCCGGCGGATGCTCGAAAAACAGAAAACCCATTAAAAAGTAGTTGACTTATTATTAAAAACGTATCATTTTGGACTCTCGCAGTTTGCGGCGCTAAGAGCGCAACACCGAAAAATCAAAAAAAAAAAAGAAATAGAAGTAGTAAAATAAGTAGTAAAATAAGTAGTAAAAGAAATACACGCGTACGAGTAGCGCAACAGACATTAGTAACTCTACTCATTTCCCCCCAGACAAAATTCAAAACCAGACAACTTAATACTTTCAAAAACAGTTCCAGCTAAACCAAGTTTTCATAGACGCGATCGCGTCATATTTAATAGACAAGTGAATTTATGAACCTAAGTGACCTAAAAACCAAACCCATACCAGAGCTTCTAGAAATTGCCCACGAAATGGGCATGGATAACCTAGGACGGTCTCGAAAACAGGAAATTATCGCGAACGTCCTTCGCAAGCACGCGAAAGGTGGCGAAGCCATTTACGGTGACGGCACACTGGAAATTCTTCAGGATGGGTTCGGCTTCCTTCGGTCACCAGACAGCTCATATCTGGCCGGACCCGATGACATCTATGTATCACCCAGCCAAATTCGCCGTTTTAATCTGCGTACCGGAGATACGGTTTCTGGAAAAATTCGCCCACCGAAAGATAGTGAGCGCTATTTCGCACTGTTGAAAGTAGACCAGATTAACTTTACTGATCCTGGCGAAAGTAAGAACAAAATACTCTTTGAAAACCTTACGCCTCTTTTTCCAGACCAGCCACTATTACTGGAGGCGGGCAACGGCAGCACAGAAGATCTCACCTCGCGAATTATTGACCTAACTGCACCCATCGGCAAAGGACAGCGAGGTTTGATCGTGTCTCCTCCGAAAGCTGGTAAGACGTTGATCTTGCAAAACATCGCCCAATCAATCGCGAGAAACAACCCTGAAAGTCAGTTGATTGTCTTACTGATTGACGAGCGACCGGAAGAAGTAACAGAAATGCAACGATCGGTACGTGGCGAAGTAGTCGCGAGTACTTTCGATGAACCACCGTCACGTCATGTTCAAGTCAGCGAGATGGTAATAGAGAAAGCAAAACGTCTGGTTGAGCACAAGTTAGACGTCATTATTCTTCTTGATTCGATCACGCGACTCGCGAGAGCCTACAACACAGTGATTCCAGCGTCAGGTAAGGTACTGACCGGCGGCGTTGATGCTCACGCACTCGAGAGACCAAAACGTTTCTTTGGGGCAGCACGGAACATTGAAGAAGGCGGAAGCCTTACCATCATCGCCACCTGCCTGATTGATACGGGCTCCAAGATGGACGAAGTGATATACGAAGAATTCAAAGGTACGGGTAACCATGAACTGCATCTGGAAAGGAAGATAGCAGAGAAACGTGTTTATCCTGCCATTAATATTCGTCGTTCAGGTACTCGTCGTGAGGACCTGCTGATGTCGGAAGATGAACTTCAAAAAGTTTGGATCCTCAGAAAGATCCTGCACGAAATGGATGATCTAGCCGCGATCGAATTCCTACTAGAGCGCATGAAGAAATCTAAATCCAACGAAGAATTCTTCGCATCAATGAAGCGAAAGTAGATGTCGGCAAATAGCGTTACCTGCTC
>JABIVN010000224.1 GCA_018667205.1 Gammaproteobacteria bacterium
CTACTCTTTTGACGCCTGAAACAGCCTGTCGACCAGTTGCCATACAACGCCGGCAGCGCCATCACCGATCACACAATCATTAACCTGCCCCACGGGCCAGACCTCGCTACCGGTTGAAGTAATCCATATCTCGTCGGCAACCAACAATTCAGCGTGGCTGATTGCCCGCTCCTCGCAACGGACTCCAGCCACAGCCAGCAAACCCAGAACATGGTCACGGGTAATACCATGAAGAAGAAAGTTACTTTTGGGCGGCGTCAAAACCGTACCATCCTTGACCATAAACACATTTGATGCGGTTGCTTCGGTCAGTTCACCATCGCGGAACAGCAACGCGTCGTCGAAGCCTTCATCCAGCGCTTCATTTTTCAGCAACCCGTTGGCAATCAGGCTAATGACCTTAATATCACCTCTGCCCCAACGGAAATCCTGCTTTGTCACCATTTTGTAAGGTCTTATTTCGATGCGTTCAAGAACGGGCGCGTGCATCACCGTAATCAGTACCGTCGGCTTGCTAACGACCGGGTAAACCGGGGATCTTGGCGACCCAACCCCCCGAGTGACCTGCAAATACAAATACGCCGGGGTCTCATTACCCCGCAGCACAGCCTCGTTAATTATTGAGCGCCACTGGCCATCGGTATGCGGAGACGGAAGGCGAATGGCGCTAAGGCTTCGCTTGAGCCGAACCAGATGGTCTTCAAGGGTAAAAACCTTGCCGTCGTAGACAGCCATGACCTCGTAGATGCCGTCACCATACATAAAGCCTCGATCAAATACCGATACCTTTGCATCCTCAGGTGCCATCCATTCGCCATTCAAGTAGGCTATCGCCATTGGTTTCCACTGCCGTTTCGAAGGAAAGCGCATGATAAACTACTTGAAATCATTCTATGAGAACTTGTCGATGAATTTTCAGACCCTTGGAACAATTGGCGCACTTATTGACAGTATTGCGGGGGTAGCAGGGGCCAACGCCGACATTTCAGGCATAACCGAGTCATGATGATGAAAGTGAATTACGAAGGCGGATGCTTTTGCGGAGCAGTGCGGTATGCATTTAAGGGCGGGAATATCCCCTGTGCTGACTGCCACTGCACGATGTGTCGACGCACGAGCGGTGCGCCTTACGTTAGCTGGCTGGTCGTTCCGGTTAACGATTTCAGCTATACCCGTGGCGTTCCAAAACAACTGCAATCATCAGCCGACGGCACGCGGTTTTTTTGTAGCGACTGCGGCACCCATGTAGCGTGCACGAACAAAACCCATCCCGAGATCGTCGATATCACGCTTGGCAGCATGGACACGCCCGAGGCTTTCACCCCGACCTTTAGCGTGTTCGAAGACACCCGGCTACCGTTCGTAACAACCGTTAGTGGTAAACGTTAGTGGTAACCGTTAGTGGTAACCCAGGCACTTAACAAGGACTAATCACTAGCCTCTGGCACCCGACACCGGTCGCCGAACGGTTGCCGAACGGTTGCTAAAACCTTCCCGTATTTCCTAGCGGCCCTTAAACGCAGGTTCCCGCTTTTCTACAAAGGCTTTCGCGGCCTCCTTGTGATCTTCTGTCTGGCCACAATGAACGTGATGAGTCGCCTCCAGGTCCAGGCATTCATCGACATCACCAGACATCGCACGATTGAGGTTTTCTTTCATATAGCGGTATGCAACCGTTGGGCCGGCTGCCAGACGCTGTGCGATTTCAACGGCCCGCTCGAGCAACGCTTCTGGTTCGCAGACCCAGTTCGTCAGGCCAAGTCGTAACGCTTCTTCTGCATTAACCCGTTCAGATAGATAATAAAGCTCACGCGCCTTCGCTGACCCCACCAACTGGGTCACAAAGTAAGTGCCTCCATAATCCCCTGAAAACCCTACTTTTGCGAAGGCTGTTGTCATAATGGCATTGCTGGACATGATGCGCATATCACATGCCAGGGCCAAGGATAGCCCAGCGCCTGCGGCTGCACCGGGCAGGGCCGCAAGCGTTGGCTTGGGCATTTTGAACAGTTTTCCTGCGGTACCTCGCTGGTGTAATCGCTGCTGGTGGATCGCTCCGTCAATCGTGTTATCCCCCACAGTCCCGTCGCCAGATCGCGCCATGCCTTTCACGTCTCCTCCCGCGCAAAAACCTTTTCCCGCGCCGGTTAACACTACCACTTTCACCTTGGGGTTAACTTCAAAATCCGCGAGCATGGCTTGCAATGCGGCATTCATTTCGCCGGACATCGCATTGCGGGCCTGCGGCCTGTTTAACGTCAATATGGCAATACCCTCATCCAGTGTTGCCAACAAGTCTTGCGTTCCAGTATCAATTTCTGTCATCACCTTGCACTCCCGTATCCCATGAATAATCGAGCGCATGTCGAGATTAAGATCACCTGGACGAGTCATTCATACTAATAATCAGGGATGACACTGCTCACCCATTCCAGTAGATTCTAAGCTCCTATAGAGCCGGGCACTAAAGTATGAAAAAGCTGCTGATCGCAAACCGTGGTGAAATCGCGATACGAATAGGTCAAACCGCCAACGAACTCGGCTACTCAACAATTGCTGTATTCCCAGAGGATGACGCTAATTCCCTGCACGTGCAACAATCTGATGAATCAATCCAGATCCCCGGCGTTGGCGCGCAGGCATACCTGAACATAGAAGAAATCATCAACGCGGCCAAAATCTGTGCCGCCGATGCGGTTCACCCTGGTTACGGGTTCCTTAGTGAAAACCCTATCTTTGCCAAAGCCTGTGATGACGCTGGTATCAACTTCGTTGGCCCAACGGCCGATCAACTTTCCATCTTTGGTAACAAAGCAGGCGCACGGGCTCTTGCTGCAGAACTAGGCATTCCGCTGGTGCCAGGCACCAACGAGGATACCTCGCTGGCTGCTGTCATCGGTTTCAATGACCAGCATCCAGATAAAGGAGTCGTCATAAAAGCGATTTCTGGTGGCGGCGGCCGAGGGATGAGAATCGTTGAAGATCGAAACGACATTGAAAAGAGCTACGAGCGCTGCAAGTCAGAAGCAAACCTGGCTTTCGGCGACGATCGCGTTTACGTGGAGTTATTGATTCAACGCGCGCGACATATTGAAGTCCAGATTTTGGGTGACGGCGCCGGTGGCGTGACACACCTGTGGGAACGTGATTGCAGCACTCAAAGACAGAACCAGAAAATTGTCGAAGTCGCCCCCAGCCCAAACATGCCCGATTCAACGCGCACGGCGCTACTGCAAGCGTCTGTCAAAATGGCGTCCCACGCCAGTTATCGCGGCGTTGGAACATTCGAATTTCTTGTCAATTCGGATCAACCTGACGAATTCTTTTTCATCGAAGCCAACGCTCGATTGCAGGTTGAACACA
>JABIVN010000225.1 GCA_018667205.1 Gammaproteobacteria bacterium
CTCGACAAACCTGTCTACTTTATGTCTGAACTTGGCGCCTACTACGTCAGCCGATACGAAGATGTTCGATATATTAAGAAACACCCAGAAATTTTCAGTAACGATATTTACAAACATGGTACCCAGCGCGGCGGCACTTCCCGCAATGTCGCTGAAGAATTCAAAAACGAAAACGGTTGGGCAAGGGTCTCCACCCTGCAGCGAACCGACCCACCGGTACATACAAAGTATCGCGGTCTGATTAACAACGCATTTTCGGTTGCACGCATTCGCAATATGACGAACTACATAGAGACTGTCGTCAACGATCTAATTGACAAATTCATCGATGAGGGTAAGTGTGATTTTATGTGGGATTTCTCTGTCCCGCTACCGTGCACGGTCATTGCGGACCAATTGGGCGTGCCGCGTGAAAAAATCTGGCAGCTGAAACAATGGTCAGATGCGATGCTAGCCCCGGGTGGCGGTTTCACCGATGAAGCCCAGGCGCTTGAGTGCGCAAAACAGGTCGTGGAAGCGCAACAGTTCTTTGCCGAAGTATTAGGCGAAAGAAAGAGCGAGCCCAAAGACGACATTATTTCAGACCTTGCTCACGCGAAAGTGAAGGATGACCCCGATGGTCCAGAGAGAGAGCTCGACATGTTCGAACTCCAGGATCTGCTAGACCAATTACTAACCGGGGGAAACGAAACCACCACTAACGCTATTGGTTCTGGGCTCATGTTGCTACTGCAACGTCCAGAATTAATGGACCGCATGCGTTCAGACCAAAAACTCATTCGTAATTTTATTGAAGAGTCCCTTCGATATGAAACGCCTGTTTTGCACCTATGGAGAGTTACCGTAGAGGATACGGAGCTTGGCGGCATACCCATCCCAAAGGGTTCAAGTATTGCGGTAGGATACGCCTCTGCTAATCGAGATGAGGCTGTTTTTGACGATTCAGAAACATTTGATATCGAACGCAAGAAAGCCGGCGCGCACCTAGCTTTTGGTTCAGGACCACACCATTGCCCAGGTGCTGCCCTGGCTCGCCAGGAGATGTACTCAGCCTTCACCATCTTCTTACACCGACTTGATAACATCAGGGCCGTGGATAAAAACGAACCATTCAAGCATGTGCCAAGCAGTTTCCTTCGAGGGCTTTCAAATCTGCATCTTGAATTCGACGTAAGACAACGAGACCGTTATTTCCCAAATGCATCAGTTTATTAACACCTCACCTGCCCAGCGCGTTACCAAAAGGAATTTCAGTGACTGACTATAGAGAGTCTGCAGTACCGGACCAAACCGGAAAGACAATTTTCATTACCGGAGCAAATACAGGGATCGGCTATGACACTGCGCGTGTACTGGCCGAACGCGGTGCAAAAATTTTGCTTGGGTGTCGCTCTGAAACTAAGGCTGATGAGGCGATAGCGAAAATAAAATCAGTCAAGGCTGACGCCAACGTCATCTGGATCCCGCTGGACCTTGCGAGTCTCGCCAGCGTTAAGGAGGCCGCCGAGCAGGTTAACCAGGAACCACGGTTGGATGCCTTGATCAATAATGCAGGTGTCATGATGCCGCCTAAAGAGGTCACCACGGATGGTTTCGAACTGCAGTTCGGAGTCAATCATCTAGGTCATTTCGCGTTGACAGGGCATCTGATCAATAAACTGAAAGACCAAACGGGCGCGCGCATCGTCAACGTCAGCAGCCTGGCACATCGTCAGGGCAGCATTCAGTTTGATGATATCCATTCAGACAAAAGCTATAACCGCATGCAACGATATGGCATGAGTAAGTTTGCCAATATCCTGTTTACCTACGAGCTACAACGGATGCTGGAAGCAGCCGCTTCACCGGCCATTTCTGTCGCGTGTCACCCAGGCGGTTCAAACACCGAACTTGGCCGACATATACCGCCTTTATTCTCACTCTTGTTCATACCATTACGCCTGATAATGAACAGCTCAGCAGAGGGTGCGCTTCCCACGCTGATGGCCACCACCGGCGCACAGGTAGAAGGAGGAGACTATTTTGGACCCAAAAAGTGGGGTGAAATGGCTCATTCTGCCCATAAGGTTGATACGATTCCATCATCGAAAGACGAAGGCCTGGCGAGACGCCTGTGGGAACTTTCCGCAGAACTCACCGACGTGCAGTACACACTATAAGGAGTAATCATGAGTAAACCATTTAGATTTGGCGTTCAGTCATTTAACGCAGACTCAGCGGAGGACTGGGCTGGTCAAGTCCAGCGGGCAGAAACACTGAACTATTCCGCCTTTCACCTGGCAGACCATATACTGGGTGCAGGACCCGCACTGGAAAAAGCCAATCATCCCGAGCAGAATCTGGCGGCAATTCCTGCCATGGCTTATGCCGCAGCCGTCACCAGTAAAATCAATATTGGCTGTAGGGTGTTCTGTGTCGACTATCACCTGCCAATCGTACTGATCAAGTCAGCCATGACGATAGACAA
>JABIVN010000226.1 GCA_018667205.1 Gammaproteobacteria bacterium
AGGGTAATGCTTTCAGCTACTTAAGGGCATACTACATAAGCGCCAGCTTTAAGTATAATAGCGACCAGATTTTCACAGCAGGATGACACTTGAATATTAAAGCACGTATGGAAGACATCATTGCCAAGGAGGCTGCTGCAATTCGGTCCATTAAGGTAACGGACGATTTTGTGGACGCCGTGAACCTATTGCTTAACTGCCGCGGGAAAGTGATCACCACGGGGATGGGCAAAGCAGGATACATAGCGAACAAGTTCGCGGCGACCCTGTCATCTACAGGAACAGCCGCTTTTTTTGTACATCCGGCAGAAGCGGGTCATGGAGACCTGGGTATGCTGTCCGAAGATGACTGCATTGTTGCTTTCTCAACAAGTGGAAAATCCAACGAAGTGCTGGAAATGCTGACCAACGCAAGCCAAAACCTTGGCGTAGATACGGTAATAGGCGTGACCTCTCACATCGACTCACCTTTGCGCGACCTGTCAAAGGTCGTGCTGGACATGGGGCCTGATATCGAAGAACCCTGTCCAATTAGCACCACCCCCAGCGCCACTATCGCGGTCATGCTGGCAATCTCGGATGCCTTGGCATTAACCTTGATGGAGTTAAAAGAATTCACAACGTCCGACTATCACGCGCGCCATCACAAGGGGTACCTGGGGTCTGTCACTCGCCCCATAACGAGTTACGACGAGTCCTAATCCAATGCAGATAGTCAATCCTGCGGAAATCGCCAAAAAATACCTGCACCAGTTCAAGCAATCGGTGGCACGACTTGAGAGTAACATGCAGGTCGTCGGCTTTATCGCCTCTGATGACCCTCCATCGCTCTCCTATGCCAACGCGACTCGCAGAGTATTTACTGATGCTGGCTTCAACTATGACTTACGCCACGTAAAACGCCTGGAACTTGAAGCAGAAATCATCAAAGCCAATGCCGATCAAAATGTGCACGGCATCTTCATATACTTTCCTGTGTTCAATAACCAGGAAGACGACTACCTGCGAAACCTTGTTCACTATACCAAGGATATTGAAGCCGGTAGCCTTTACTGGACGAGGAAACTCAACACCAATGATCGCTCGGCCACTGACAAAGATATCAACAAGAAAGCGCTTATTCCGTGCACACCCCTGGCTATTGTAAAAGTGCTGGATGATCTCGGTGAGTATGGCGCCGGCGGCCTTCCCCTGGCAGGAAAGAAAATAACTATATTCAATCGGAGCGAAGTTATCGGCAGGCCGCTAGCGGTCATGATGTCAAACGATGGCGCTTTCGTTCTGTCTTTTGATGAACACGGACCGCTTGAGTTTTCGGCTGGCGCGCCAAAGGAAACGAAACTGGACCGCAACCGCGCCCTGGCTCAGTCAGACATCATTATTACCGGCGTACCAGATTCGAATTTCGAACTTGTGAAAGCAGAAGAAGTTCCCGGTAATGCCGTCTGTATTAACTTTTCATCAGAAAAAAACTTTGCCGATGACGTCAAATCGCATGTCAGAACTTTTATTCCCCGAGTCGGTCCAATGACCGTAGCCATGTGTATGCGTAACACCCTTCGATTATTTGAACATTTTCACCATGAGTAGCCTGGATAAGCTGAAGGAACAGAACCTTAAGGCCTACCTTCACTCGCTGGCCGCGAAGACCTCCACGCCCGGGGGCGGCGCCGTCGCGGCGGTGGTTGCGGCAGAGGCCTGTTCCCTTGTCGCTATGGTGGCTAATTTCAGCAAAAACGAAAGGTCAAAAGATATCGCGCGACGCGCTCATGCTTCCATCGCGGACCTTTTGGAGCTTGGGGATCAGGACGCGCTGGCATTCGAATCCGTAATGAAGGCTTTTAGGGGTGAAGGCGACCGATCGAACGCTTGTGAACAAGCTGCAGGCATCCCGGCTCAGGTCATAGGCATTTGCCTGACACACGTAGAAGACCTTGAATATCTTTCTGCTCACGGTAATCCAAATTTAATCACTGATACCGCTATTGCCTCACTGTTGTTCGATTCAGCGCTGAAATCCAGCGAGCTGAATATCCTGATCAATATTAAGGATGTCGATGATGTTCCGGCGAGCCTTAAGGCAGCGATCAACAGCGTACCCAGCGCGACAAACCGGCTTGGGTTCATCGCGAGCGCCATTAGAACGGGCCTCTCATGAGGCGACTACTGATCGCTGGATTGATCCTCCTAGGAAGCTGTAGCGCTCAGCATTCTGCTTCTTCCGCCCCTGCAGACGTTCCCCCGACAGAAATCCAGAAGACCGCGATTCCGAAAACCGCCATTTCCGCATCGACGAAAAAGCGATTCGAAAATCAGATCGCAGAATTCATTTTGCGTGACGTCCAGGAATCATTACCCGGGCTAAAAGGTGCCGAAAGAGTGCAGTTTCTGCGGGAGAAATCAGAACAATTTAACCAGAGCGTTAACAACAACCTGCTGTCCAGCAGATTATTGATGGAAAAAGACATTCTGGACTACCTGCTCATCAGCGAAGACACCTTGCTCCACTCGGACAGCTACGATTCGACCCTGGCCGCACTCAGTTCACTTGACTGGAAACCCGATACTTACGAACAAGAGGTACTTAAAGAGTTAAACCGAATTGACCAAAAGATTGCGCTGCTCGCCAGCGAGCCAGGCAAAGATACGTTCAATCACTCTGTCCACATATCCCAAGTCCGAAAGACTGCGCTATATCCTGATGATACGTTCAACGGAAGACAGAATTACCTGGACCGACTATCGCAGGAAATGCTTAACGCACAGGCGAACTGGTTTGACACCTACAACGTCTACAACCCCTCCGAGCTATCGATACTGGGTGAGGAAGGCTCAGCTCGTTCGTTTCTTTACAGCGCTGAGGGCCTGGTGATCAATTTAGATCAGGTGAAAGATTTACCAGCCTTCGAACTGAAATGTCTTGCGGCGTTTTACGGCTTCCCGGGATTACAAAGCTTCATACCCCACCCCGAGAGATCACTGCGCGGATTTCTTGACCTGCCCGCCTACACGCTCGGCTGGGCAGGCTATATCCTGGATGAGATCGGCATCAGGGACCAAAGCAACACCCTGGATTACCTGTACTTTGCACGCCTTCAGTCATCAATGGCACTTGCCGACCTAAAGTTACACAGTAACCGATGGTCGTGGGAAGAAGCCGTGAAGTACATCACCCAACAGACCCCTTACACCGCACACCGAATCACGCTTATGGTCCGGCAGATTCAGCAAAAACCTGGTTACTACGCTGCTGCCTTCGGTGGAAAGATCAGGTTTTCTGAACTAAAAAACCGCTGTTTGGCGGAAGGCAAGCGCTGTCAGGCAGACTTTAATCAACAGGTCATCGATCAGGGGCCAGTACCGTTCGAGATACTGGAACGTCTAATTTTTTAGACCCGGCTAATGCGAGTGATCGTGGCCGTGGGGGCGCGCAGCGAATTGGTCTGAAAGAACCATCAGTTCGGCTTTCGAAAACAACTGCTTTTTTTCCAACAAGATCGTCAAAGCATCAAAAAAGTGACTGAAGTACTGATAATCACTATCGTTCCCGCAGGTTTCAATCTGCAGTATTAATTGTTCGCG
>JABIVN010000227.1 GCA_018667205.1 Gammaproteobacteria bacterium
CTGGGACATTCGTGATCTGGAACAGGTATTGGATACCGTCGTCGAAACATTATCTGAGCTAGGGCTCGTAACATTAAATGGCAACCAAATAGCGCTTCCATCGCCGGAGTCATCTGAATACAACAGTCTTCAGGATATCGCCAAAATCACGGGCCCAACCCTGGAAAGGTTCTACATCGTCATCGCTTTACTGCAACAATCCAACGTGCCATCGCTGAAAGCACTTGAGTCAGCATCCGCGAGAATCGCCGAGCAGCTTTCGGTCATCTATGGCATCAACTCGCCTGAGTTTTTCGATAAATCGTTGTTTTCCAATTTACTCAGACAGCTAAAAAGCGAAAAGATGGTCGATATCGAGCTTGCTGTCAGCGAAAACTTCACTGCACTGGAATCCGCCGCTGCTCAGTCTCTTGATGCCGATGTCAGATACAACATTTTGCAGGCCGTCAGAAATTCAACGACTAACCCGTAAACACCTCGTAACGGCTATTTTTATTTTTGAATACATGCGTCGGCTGGATGGGGGAGCGCCAGTCACCATGAGGTGGCCGCTTAAGCACAACGCGGGCACAACCTGCCTGCAAAGCTACGGATAACAGCGCCAGGGCATCTTCGTCTGTCCCTAGAAACCGCTGTAGATGCTGCATTGGGCCTCGCACTGCCGCCGCGCCTGGCTTCTCCGGGAACATAGGATCGATGTAGATCACATCGTATTCCAGACTAGCTTGGGACATCACCGCAAGCGAGTCAGCGTTCGTCAGCTTAATTCGATTGGCGGCGGAACAAAGCTCGGGGCGCTGCCTTGCCCTCTTTAATCCATCTAGAAGCAATGTAGAGACAACCTTTGATCGCTCAACCAGCGTCACTTCGCAGCCAAGCGATGCCAACACAAACGCGTCCCGAGCCAGACCCGCGGTACAATCCAGAACCCTGACGCCTGCTCCCGCTTTTACGGCACGTGCCACCAGTTCGCTTTTTTTTCCGGCGCCTCTTAACCGCGTCAAGAATTCCGGATGTGAAAAATTGACCCTGAGCGGATGCTGACCGGAAAAACTGTCTTCAAGGTAATACCCTTCCTTGTCACAGCCTACCCTGAACCGACTCATCTGTTACCTGGTAACGAAGCAACCTGTTCTCGGAGGTAGACGGGCGTGGCCTGCATCGCGCCAACCGACTCGCCACGACTAAACTTGAAGGAACCAAGAGACAGCAAGTTGTGGATAGTCGGAACAGCGTCACTAGAAATATGGTCAAAGAAAACACCCGTTGACTCTTGGATTTTTGTACTCAACCCAGGCATTGCGTTGCCACATCCGATCCAGTCACCAACAGGTAACTGTGGCAGTTCAGCGACGTCAACAACCCCCTCGGGAAGGACCGGCACCGCGATGCCTTGTTCAAACTTATAGGCACCGTAGTAAATTTCTTCCAAGCGCGCACTTAACCCGACAAACACGAGCGGAGGATTGACCGGTAGAATACAAGACTGCGCAATGCAGGCCATGGAAGATACTGGAACGACAGGAATACCCAGCCCATAACCCAGTCCCTGGACAACCCCGACGGCAATTCGCAAACCCGTAAAAGAACCCGGACCTTGACCAAAAACGATCGCGTCAAGGTCCTCTAGACTGATTCCGACCTCGGTCACCAATGATTTTATTGATGGCAGTATTTCCCGACTGTGTGTATCGACGTCCAAAGACGTCCGGTCTACTACCTCTGAACCGAGCTGCAAGCCCAGAACAGTAGCGCGAGTAGAAGTATCAATTCCAAGGAAATTCACCGGGTAATTATCTCAAATAAGTAACATTGCAGTTAACGCTTGTAGTTAACACTTGGAGTTAACACTTGTAGTTAACACTTGTAGTTAACAAATTGTGCATCATCGCTAGCGAGTCATAGTTTACGCATCCAAGCGACCGCGTCTTCTTGTTTATCAACCCAAATCATTTCGGGTAGGTTTTTGATCACATAGTTGCGATACGAGCGACTGTTGATTCTAGAATCACCCAGCACAAACAATCCCATGTCACTCGCTTCACGCATTAGTCGACCAAAACCCTGCTTTAGCGACAAGACGGTCTTTGGCAATGCCAGTTCCGTAAAGCCGTTACCTCCATTGCCACGAATCACCATGGATTGAGCATTGTAGATGGGGTCTAGTGGATTTGGAAAAGGTAGTTTGTCAATGATCAACAGCTTCAACCCTGCGCCCCTGACATCCACCCCTTCCCAAAAGCTTTGCGTGCCTAACAATACACTACGCGGAGAAGCTTTAAACTCTGTAAGCATTTGGATTTTGGACTTGGCACCTTGCACAAGTAGTGGTCTTCCAATATTTTTCAGTTCGAGCGCGGCTAACTGTAATGCCCGATGACTGGTAAACAGGAAAAAAGTCTTTCCTTTGTTATTCGCGATCAAAGGCACACAACGCGCCACAAGTTTTTTGGTATGCGCCTCGTTACCCGGCTCAGGTAAACCAGCGGGTACGTAAGCTCGGACCGATTTTAGATAATCGAAGGGGCTTTCGAAGATCGCTGAAATTTCATCGGTCACACCCAGTTCTGACTCGAAGTGGTTAAAAGAGCCATCTACCGATAATGTCGCGGAGGTGAATATCCAGCTGGCCCCAGAAGCCTTAACAACCTTTTGGAACTCAGTGCTAATCTCCAAAGGAGAAAGATGAATTGTATAACTACCCTGAGTTCTCTCAATCCAGTGAACGCAACCTTTATCAGGATCGGACTGTTCCGTGAGCAGTACGAATATATCGGCCATGCCCAGTGCTCGTTTAGCACATTGCGCCAGGCCGTCACTTCTATCAGCGACATCCAGAAGACGATTACCTAACTCTGCCAAGGCTTGGTCAACAGCAAGAATAAGCAGACGAGACTTTTTGTTAAGCCATCGTTCAAAGTGCGGGTCAGTACCCGCAAGTATCACCTGTTTCAAGGCCACCAGTTGGGTGGCAAGAGCGTTCACATAATTCAAACTGTCTGCGTCATCATTACCCAGGAGTGCCAACTCAGCTCTAACATCCCGTAATAGTTCAGCGAATTGACCGCTGGATAACCGTTGTCCGAAAAAATGGCGGGCAATGTCCGGTATCTGATGCGCCTCATCGATCACCAATGCGGTGACATCAGGCAGGAGTGACCGAATGTTGTCCTCCCGTTGAGCGAGATCAGCCAGTAAAAGATGATGGTTCACGATAACAATGTCAGCCTGGCTAGCTTTCTCTCTTGCACGGTACAACGGACATTCGTTAAATTCAGGACACCTGCTACCCAGACAATTGTCTCTGCTGCTGGTCACAAGTTTTTGCAGGGCTGCATTTTTCTCCGGGTCCAGGATTTCAGTCAGGTCATTGGTGCGACTACGAGTTGACCAACTGCGCAC
>JABIVN010000228.1 GCA_018667205.1 Gammaproteobacteria bacterium
AAAAAGTGTCCATTTTCGATCGCGAACTCCCCGCACCTGAAAAATCAAATTGAACTTCACATCCGCCCAACGCCGGGCTCCGAAGATTCGACGGTGATAGAGGCATTGTTGGACAACGCAAAGGAAATCGAAATTGAAGCGCCCATGGGCGATTGCTTCATGACCAGCCCACCGGACAACACATTAATTCTGATTGCAGCAAGTACCGGCATCACCCAGATGAAAAGTATCATCGAATATCTTGAACCCAATGATCTCACGCACCCCGTGCATCTGTATTGGGGCGTGGTTTGCGACCAGGACCTATACCTGGCTTCATTGTGCGAATCCTGGGAATCTAAACACAGCAATTTTCACTTTGTGCCGGTAGTGAGCGATCCTGACTCCTCACCCAACTGGTTAGGCCGAACTGGCCTTGTTGGCGTAGAGGCATTAAAAGATTTCGAAGATGTCTCTGATGTGACTGTCTATGTTTCAGGTGGACCGGGAATGGTCTACGCAACGTTGGACGCCTTTGTCGAACGCGGTATGCCGCAAGCAGACATGCACTCGGATATTTTTTCCTTCGCCCCTCGCCCAAAAAACTAGTCCAGAGAAAGCGCAAGTTTTAGATGCTGCACACTAGATTCAAGTTCTCCGTTCTGCGCGAGTAACAAACCGAGTCTTTCGTGGCTTTTAACGGAACCGCCCAATTCAACTGATCGCGTAAACGATTCTTTCGCCATATGAGATTCGTTAGACAGCTCATACAGACAGCCCAGACAATAGTGAAGTGCTGGGTCTTTCTCATGAAGTTTTAGCCAACCTTCCGCAGCTTTTCGCCGGACCTTGAGCGTATCGAAATCGGCATCACCATAGAGTGAGACATAAGCGGCGTCCCAGGATCTCTTAATCGCGGCGCGTAAAAGCGGCTCTGCATGTGCCTTGTAGCTGAGGCTTTTAACGTACTGTGTCAGCACCTCGGGGGAATTCCGGACGCTGGACGCAAGAGACCTAAATAATCTATTGAGTGCGGCATCATCTCCAGCTTCAGCTTTCAAGGCGGTCAGTACAATCTTGTTTTCAAAAGATTCGGTTGGTACCAGCTTTCTTAATCCTGGTAATGCCGCCATTGAAGCCCGCCAGTCATTACTCATCTTAAGGGCCTGAAGTTTTAACTCTGCCGCGTAGGGATTCAACTTGATCGAGCCCAACGCTGTTAAGGCAGCAGCCGGGTCTTTTCGCCTAAGTGCAAGTTCCGCGGAAAGAACTGACGCTGCACGAACTAATGAAGGATCAGCCTCTACCGCCTGACGGAGATAGGTTTCACGCGCCCGGTGGTCGCCTTGGTTATTCGCAGCCCTTGCCGCGGCAAGAAAGTTTATTCCTTCGGCATCGCTATTTTCGCCAGCCCCATCGAGGAACTTCCGAGCTCTGTCGAACTCGCCTTCGGCTAACAGCGTCAGTCCCTTTTGAGTCAGCTTACCCGCCCTTGCCTCTTTTTTTGCTTCGCGCCACTCCACGACGACACCACGACCGTACTTAAAGAGGTTGAATGACCGAAACAGTAAATAGGCAGCAAGAAAAAACCCAAGAAACAAACCGATCAGCACCCAAAGACTCGTCTGTATAGAGTATCCGTCATAGGCTACAAGAACATAACCAGGGTCTCTCGCTATCAGGGTCCCCAGATATCCAGCTAACGCAATGATGACCAACAGAAGGAGCAACCCACGTTTCATTTCGACTGTGACCCCTTGAATCCAGCCAATTGAGATCGAGCAGCCTTCAGAGAACCCGCTATGTCAGGCAAATTGACCGACACCTGGGAAGCCGACAATCGAGTGATTGACTTCAACATGGCGACGGTGGCTGGATTTTCTGCGTCAAAAGAATCGGATACCCAAACCCGCGCCTCGCCAAGGGCGCTTTGAAACACGACCTGATGACCTTCCAACAACGCCATCTGCGCTATCTGCAACTTCAACACCAGGTTTTGCCTGAGGAAATATTCTTCTTCTGGGGGCAGGATCCGTTTTATCGCTACTTCATCCCGACGAAAATCCACCAGGTGTGCCAGTTTATTCCCCGCGCGCCGAATTAGTCCAAAAAAGCGTGCCAGATAACCTGCTGCATCAGGGCTTCGCTCGACGACTAAACTCGGCGCGCGATAAGTTGGAAGCGACCGAGTGAGCAGTGGAACCTGCAAGACAAGGGCAGAAAGCTCAAGATAAATGCCCTGAGTATCGGGCGAGTCCACGGCCTTTAAGGCCGCGATATCCTGTGCAAGCGCCTCACGTAGTCGATGCGCCGTAAGACCATCCGTTTCCCGAATAATTTCATCAGCGGCCTGCAACAGCAACAGGGCTGAGTTCGCATCCTGCTCCATCATTACCCGCTGGTTTGCCATCCTGACCAAGTATTCAACCTCTGCATACACCCAATCCTGAGAACTGGTGCCCACGCGACCTTGAATTGCCGCCAGCGATTCGGAAACCCCAGCCACAAACTGCTGCACCTGCTCCTCAGCAGCCGAGAACCGAGCATCCATTTCGGCGTTCTTCGCTTCCATCAGGCGTTCGACATTTCGCAGCTCATTAGCGAGGGTCTGAATACCGACCTCAACCGGCACAACACGTGCAAGTATCGGGTCAATCTGAGCACCTGACTGCTTTCCCTTATAGAGCTCGTAAGCCGGCCAGGAAGCGATAGCAATAGCCATCAGCGCTAGTAGTATCGCGAGTAGGGTTCCAATCCTGCCGCCCGAAGGCGGTGGCAAGGGCGTGGTATTTTTATCCTGCAAGGCGCCAGTATGCTCAGAAGCCTGCTCAGCCTTTTCATCTAGGGGGTCTGATTTTTGGTCACTCATTTGCTTTACCGGGTGTATTTATTACCTTAGTCACCGCATCATACAATGCTTCATCCGAAGCTCCACCTGCATTCGTCACCCCCTGAAAAGCATAAGTTCGGGCCAGGTCGACCAAGCGAGCTGAAGGCACTACAGCGTGGTATCCATGCAAGCTATCACCAGAGAGCGACGTAAAATTCTCTAGGATTTCAGCACTGGTTAGGACAACAGTAAAGTGTGCCGTCAGGTCAGAAAAGTCATGCTGGAGTAGTACCCGGCGGTACGTCTCCAAGTATGTTACTGATGCACCAGACTCACCGAGGGATTCGCCAAGCAACTCCCGGCCACCCGCGCCGCGCACAATAAGAATCTGTTCACCTGCCACTTCCTGCAGACCAGCTAGCGCCAAAAGGCCCTCGCTACCAGCCAGATCGGGAAACGAGGCAACTACGCCAAACTGTTTAAGTGCCGCCGCTGTGCCGGATCCGACCGAGAACCATTCCAGACTTATCGGCCATTGTGGCCAATAAATGTCCAGTATAGGTAATCCAAAATGAACACTGCTTTTACTCACAAAGATGATCTTGTCGTAGCGGTCAAGATCTAAGGCGATTCGTTTCATTTTCGGATCGACCGGTTTTTGTACCAGTTCGATTAAAGGGCGAACGATCGGGGATAGCCCATCGGCACGAAACAGAGCCGCCAGGGGTTCATTTAGTCCGAGTGGACGGGTAAGGAGTATGGTTTTCGAATTCATCGGTGCCCGACGATTGAGTTTAGTGATTAATGTTCGGCCATCAAATCTACGGCACCTCTGGCTAACAGGTTATTACCCAGCGTCTCTGCGAGCAAGGCCGAGTCATCAATGCTGCCATTAACCTGCTCCCTGATGATCACTTTACCGCGCAGATCAGAGATGAACGAACTTAGTAGAAACTCATCCGCTTTAAGTTCCGCATACACCGCCACTGGCAAGTTACAGGTTGCACCTAACAGTTGCGTCACTTTACGTTCCGCAGTGACGCAAACCCGGGTAGAGGCATGGTTTATTGATTCAACGAGCTTGGTCACCGAAGGATCGTTCGAGCGGCTCTCGATACCAACAGCACCTTGGCCTGCAGCGGGGATACAGATATCCGTGGAAATTTCTTCACGTACACGATTCGCAAGGCCAAGCCGGGATAGCCCCGCCACGGCAAGGATAACCGCATCATAGTCACCATCATCAAGTTTACGCAGTCTAGTATCAACATTGCCGCGGAGCTCGATAAACTCAAGCGCTGGATAAACAAGCTGCAGCTGTCTGACTCGTCGTAAACTGGAAGACCCAACGCTTGAACCCGCTGGCAGATCAGCCAGTGATTCAAATGCGTTTGACACAAATGCGTCCTTTGGGCTGGCCCGCTCAACGATCGACGTAATCGCCAGACCCTGAGGTAGTTCACCCGGCACATCTTTCATAGAGTGAACCGCAATATCAGCAGTACCATCAAGCAAAGCTGTTTCAAGCTCTTTGACGAAAACCCCTTTGCCACCCATCTGACTGAGCGGGGAAGATTTATTCCTGTCACCCAGCGTGGTCATGCCAATAATTTCACACTGCAGTTCGGCATGCCCGGCTTCAAGTAGGCCTTTGATGTGATTGGCCTGCCACAGCGCCAGCGGGCTTTGGCGTGTGGCGATTCGAATTTTTTCCATGTTGACCTTATCAATGACAGCGGTTCAAGCCGCCCACATTAATGAGTTCCAGATCATCAATCAACGAGGAGGGCTAACTGATGTCCAGTTTATGAGACCAAATACCGAATAAGCAGGCAATAAAAAGGCGGCAACAGCCGCCTTCCTTGATTCGGTTGACGCACTACAAAGCCTGCGCCAGCCTGCGTAAGCCGGATACATGCCTTCTGCTGACATCCAATCGCTCTTCAACACCGCGCATCCTTACCCGGTAGTGTCCGCAAGGCGCTCTTTCCAACCCCTCAAGCTGATCAATCATCACTAGCGCATTCCGGTGAATCCGGACAATTCGATCACCAAACTCTGCTTCTAAGTCACGAAGGGTATCGTCGATTAAGACCTCACCACCTTCATAGCGCACCGTGACGTACTTGTGATCTGCCTGAAAGAACTTCACATCCG
>JABIVN010000229.1 GCA_018667205.1 Gammaproteobacteria bacterium
CATCTGACAGGTCAAAGCGGGTTTCCTTAAAATAGGTATCGATGCCGCCGCGGATTTTCTTACGATCGGTCGCCGGCGTTGCTGCCATGTGCACGGTCGGCACGTGGTATGACTCATTAAAATTATCAAGCACCACCTTCCAGTTACACGGAAGGTTTACGGTCGGCGCTGCGTATCGTTTCCAGGATTGAATATCTCTTACTTGCCACTCTTCCCATATAGGACCCAGATACTCTTTCAGGCTGACACAGCCCAAATCCATATTGATCCAGACAAACCCTGCAAAGGTCTCGCAAGCTACCTCTGCCAATCGGACCTTACCGCAAGGGTTACCTTCGGGAAAATCTTCCTTATCAGGCGCAAAATTCAGCGTACCATCGGGCATGAACGCCCAGCTATGATATTTACAGACGAACCTCTTTACGCTTCCTTTCTCCTCTGCAACCAGCGGATTACCACGGTGTTGGCAGACGTTATAGAACGCTTTGACAGAGCTATCGGTTTGTCGAACCATCAGGATTGATTCCGGCCCAACCTCTTCCATTTGCCAATCACCGGGGTTTGGCATCTCAGACTCCCGGCCAAGCAACAGCCAAACTTTAGTCCACATCCCCTCCCATTCTGCGAGCGCAAATTCTTTGGAGGTATATCGGGCTCCTTCTACTCGTGACCCTCGTGTTTCCTGATCTGGGTATGCATCTACCTGCATGACTGACATGTTTTTCACCATCTTGTAATCGATACAAAAAGCGTAGGCTCCCTACCGAGGACAGTCAAGCAGAGACAGACATTCACAGCGTAGATTATTGATTGTCGAATCAAATTCCTGCCCGTAAATCAACCTATGATGTAGTCTGTTGCCACAATGTCTACTTCAACCATTATCTCAAAACACCAGCTGACAGGCCTTTACATCCTTACCGCCATCCTGATGGTAGGTTATGGCGCCATTTTCTCACTATTGGCAGAGATTCGGGATAGCTTCGGCTTTAGCGCAACGGGCGTCGGGTTTATCGGCGCCGCCGCATTTGTCTCGGGTTTCATCGCCCAATTGGGTCTGTCACGCTACGCCGATCTGGGATATGGCAGCCTTATGATGAAAGTAGGACTTCTCTTCTGCATCGCTGCCACAGCATGGATGGTTTTCGCCGATAGTCTTCCAGAATGGATTGCTTCAAGAGCGGCGCTCGGTTTTGGTGCAGGGATCGTGCGGCCAGCGATAAGACGGCTCGTGTTTATTGATAACCCAACGAACGCCGGATATGCCCTCGGGGTTCTTGCAGCCTATGAAACCGCAGGCTTTCTCATTGGTCCTGCCATCGCAGCCTTCGTCAACACATGGTTCGGACTCAGTGAGACCTTTGTTGTCCTGACCATCCTGCTTGTTGTCGTGTTTCCACTGGTGATTGGGGTACAGGTTCCTGCCGCGAAAATTCCACCCGGGAAAACCATCGTTCTAGAGCTGATTAAATTGCCGGCGATGCAGTCATGCCTGGCCATGGGCGCTGCCTTCTGGATAACCATAGGTGTGTTTGAAGTCATCTGGGCAATCTTTCTTTCTGACCTTGGTGCCACCCAGATATTCATTGGACTGAGCATGAGCTTTTTTGGCCTGCCAATGATATTCATTTCACCCAGGGCGGGCGCTCTTGCGCAACGTCGCGGACCCCTGCGAGTCGCGATCCTGAGTATTGGCGTCGCTATCCTTTGCATGTTTAGCTACGGGTTTATCGACAACCTCTGGGTGATTTGCATCCCGCTCTGCATCCATGCCATCACGGACGCCTTTACCATGCCCGCTACACAGTTCGCTGTCGCCAGGGCAAGCGGAGAAGACGCTATCGCGTCAGGCCAGGGACTTTTTGGGGCTGTAGGCATGCTGGTTGCCGCCGTCACGGCGTCAGCAGGTGGATGGTTGTACGACCTGTCGGGCGCTTCCGGCCTGTGGTGGATATCTGCAAGCGCAATGATGGTACTGATGCTCATCGCCTGGTGGCGTGGTGGTGACCTTCGGGAACCAC
>JABIVN010000230.1 GCA_018667205.1 Gammaproteobacteria bacterium
TAAAACGACGTAACATACAGGCAGCTTCATTAGCCTGCAAACTGATTATCGGAAGACTCTCGCCCGGATTTTTAAGTAGGCGACAATCTCGTCACTAAGGTTTCTCCCGATCAATACGAGTTCGTAGCGATCGTTTGCCGAGTGCAGTCTAATCGCTGTATCAAACAACCAATAGCCGTCCTGCACATAAGGATTAATTGCCGCCGATATTGCGTACTCATCGCCGAATCCTGTGTCTGATAAGAGGTACATCCGCCAGTTGTCAGATACGTTCCCGTCGTAAGAAACATCAAAGTTACCAAACAACTCTGCTTTTCGTTCCCTATCTTGACCGTCCATATCTTCGCCGTCTGCATTGATAAATTCGCCGTTATACTCGCCGTTATTCAATGCTCTGGCAGTTCTAAAGGTCAGTCGTTCGATATCGGTGCACCACAACATGTCGAACTTGGTACCCTCGCTTGTCCGTGAGTCGTAAATAAGGAAGTCACGAAAGTCTGGTTTGGTGCTGGGGCTAAGAGAGGACGTCCACAGGGCACTATTATCGATACTACCGGCTTTGAATCCTTCTTTTTATGAACCAAACACGCGACATCATCAGTAAGGTGTTAGTTCCGGGCGATCTCTGGAGAGGTGTTTTTATCGTGAAATGTTTAAGAAACAAGCGGAACAAAAAAAGGCGGCCCAAGGCCGCCTTTTTTGCGCTGCGATTAACGCCGGTTATAGTGCGAACTTGTACCGTAGCGTCATGGTTCTTCCAAGTGGCACGGTAGCTGCCTGGTCTAACGTATTGGCTCCCGTGTTGTTGGTTGGAACTCTACCCGGGATCGCGCCTCCACCTGTAATGTAGTACTCGTCGGTGAGGTTCCTAGCAATCAGACTGAACTCGTGTCTACCATCAGCGGAATAAACATTAATAGCCGCATCTGAAACCCAGAAAGAATCCTGTGTGAACGGGTTCAATGTTGCTGTCCAAGCGTAGTCGTCAGTAAATCGAGCATCAGCAGAAACACTGTAACGCCAATCACCCATCAACTCACTGTCATAAGTAAAGCCAAGATACCCAGTAACGTCTGCACTACCAGCGCCGTCTTCGCCTTTGAGGTTTTCGCCTGTCGCGTTCACGAAATCTTCAGAGTAGGTAGTGTCAGTCCAAGCCCATGCTGACCTGACGGTCAGACCCTCGACGTTAGTATTCCAAAGCAGGTCAAATTCTAGTCCTTGTGTTTCAAGTGCCGAGGCGTTGAAGGTCTGGAATTGAATGGCTGTGGAATCGAACAGCTGGACTTGAAGGTCTGTGTACTCATAGGTAAAGATAGTGGCGTTAAGCCTGAGTGAGTCACTTAGAAAGTTTCCTTTCATTCCGACTTCAAAGCCCTCTGCTTCTTCAGACTGGTAGACTAGGAAACTGAAATCACCATCTGCGGGACTTAACGTAGCTGTTGGTAGAGCGCTATTGTCGATACCACCGGACTTGAAGCCTTCTTTGTAGGCAGCAAATACGCTAATGTCATCGTTCAAATAGTAATTGATAGCAATTTCTGGCGAGATGTTGTCGTCATCAAATTCTAGTCCGTCTATCACCGGTGGCGCGCTAAAGGTGCCAGCTAGGAAGGCATGAACATAAGGGATTTCGATTCTGCCTTTTTTATCCTCCTCAGTATAACGCGCGCCAAATGTTAGCTCTGTCCTATCATTGATATCCCAATAGACTGCCACAAAAGCTGAGAGTACGTCCGTATCCAGGAAGTGGTGTTTATTGTAGTCGTATCCGTTACCGGTGAATGGGTCAGCCGCCAGGAGCCCAATATTCGCGGCGTACTGATAGGCATCGAACTCTTGCTCAATTTCTTGCCAGAATAAACCGGCCTGAAAATTCACTGAGCCATCGTAGTTGCTGCCGAGACGAAATTCCTGAGAAAGACTTTCATAAAGATTGTTATGCAGCCCACCGAAAACGCCAGCGCCGTAGCTATAGTCGTCGAGTTCCCAATGCTCGAGATCTACCCAACCGGTAACAGAGGTAAGGGTATAGTTTTCATTGATGTCCCAAACCATTTGTAAGGAAATGAAATCGGTCTCTTGCTCAAGACCAGGTTGTCCATCGTCATAGCCTTGGGGTAAACCGGCGCGTAGCGCAGGGTTGAGTCCGATCTTCGATGTATTGCCGTTGATTTTGCAGTCATCGACCCCTTGGAAAAGTTGGCCGACTGCGGCTGTTTTCTGGTGAGCACCTTCTGCGCAAACTTCTTCGGTGTAGGCGGTTCCTGCACCTGAATTATCAAACTCAGAGTAGTTGTACTTCAATTTTGCTTTGAAGTTGTCGGTAGGTTCCCAGACCACAGTTAGACGCATGTTGGTTGATTCGTCACCGTAGTACTTTTCAGCGCCATTGCCATTAGAGGTGGCTGACGGCGTAAAAGAGGCGTTTGGATCATTATCGAAGGAGTAGTTCTCGAAGAGTTCGTCGTTCTTTGAGCCGCCTATAGCTAAGCGAGCGCCCAGTGTTTCAGTGATTGGGCCAGAGATGACCATTTCATAAAAGGTACCGTCGTATTCTGTTTCGACACCGCCACCGA
>JABIVN010000231.1 GCA_018667205.1 Gammaproteobacteria bacterium
CTCGTGATCGAGGAACCTGAGACGGTCTAAGTCTATTCGCGGAAGGTGATTCTGCCTTTTGACAGGTCATACGGTGTGAGCTCTACTTTCACCGTATCGCCGGTCAGAATCTTGATGTAGTTCTTTCTCATCTTACCGCTGATGTGTGCGGTGACGACGTGCCCGTTTTCAAGTTCGACTCGAAACATCGTATTAGGCATAGTATCTATGACCTTTCCCGACATCTGTATTTGTTCTTCTTTTGCCATTGTTCCTCAGGGGGTTGGTTTGAACGGCGAGCATTGTGACCGCTACTCATCACCAATGCAAATCAAGCTTCGATGCCAATCCAGCTATTGTTGACGTACAGCTCGATAGGCTTGTATTCCATCTTGTAGTTCATCTTCTGACACTGCTTGATCCAGTAGCCAAGGTAAAGGTAATCAAGATTCTGGTTTTGAGCCTCACGGATCAGCCACAGTACAGCGAAGACGCCCAGGGCTCTGTTTTGTTCAGCCGTATCAAAGAAAGTATAGATAGCGGAAAGCCCATCATTGAGTTCATCGGCAACGGCGACCGCCAACAACCGTCCAGCGCTGCGGAATTCATAGAAACTTGCCTCTACACGGCCGTCCACCAGAAAGCTCTGGAACTGGTCCTTTGACGCAGGAAACATATCACCATCTGAATGTCGCTCGGAAATGTACCTTTCGTAAAGCGAGAAATATTCTTCGGTGAGCTTCGGCGAGTGCTTGGTCACGATGAGCGTTTCATTGGCCTTGCGAGCCCGGCGATGTTTTCGCTTATCAATGAATTGGGTCACCGGAATTCGAACGGGAATGCACGCTGAGCAGGCCTGACAGTAGGGTCGGTAGATGTGATTGCCGCTGCGTCTGAAACCGACCGCAGACAACGCCGAATACAAATCTGTGTCTATTGTCGCGATGGGGTCGGCAAACAGGGTAACAGCCTGTTTACCGTCCAGATAACTGCAGTCATGAGCGGGTGTCGTAAAGAATTTGAGTTCTGATAACGAAGTCATTGGAATAACTTACCAGATTAGGGGGCAAACGCCACGTAGCAGCGACCAGTCAATCGCCGGCTTATCAATGTGTGCCGTGATGATCTGGCGGAATTCGGCGCGGGGCAGCTCAAAGGCCCCTAACGACATTAAATGCGGGTTAGGCAACTGACAATCAACGATAGGACAACCAACGTTAGCCATGGTTTGCATCAGGCCTGCGAAGGCCAGTTTTGATGCATCCGTCACATGATGGAACATAGACTCGCCAAAGAACAGCTGGCCGATGGATAGACCGTACAGCCCGCCGCAAAGTTTTCCGTCAATATAGCACTCGACAGAGTGGGCGAAACCCGCGTCATGCAGGTTTAGGTAGGCAGCTTTCATGTCGTCGGTAATCCAGGTACCTTCATCGCCTGAACGGAGCTGGCAGGCATCGATGACCTGTGGAAAAGCGTCGTCGATTCTGAGCTCGAAGTCGGCTTTCCTTATTCGTTTGGCTAAGCTTTTGCTAGGGGAAAAACAGCTGGGGTCGATGACGCACCTGGGGTCAGGTGACCACCACAATATAGGCTGGTCTTGTTCAAACCAGGGAAAGATGCCCTGGCGATAGGCCGCGATCAGACGGGCCGCAGAAAGATCCCCGCCAATGGCCAGCAAGCCATTGGGGTCGGTAAGCGCGTCGTCGATATCAGGAAATAAGCAGGGATCCTCGGACAACCACACAAGGTCACTCATCATGGATGCTGTCTAGGCCTCAAGCTCATCCAGGTATTTTTCAGCATCCAGTGCTGCCATGCATCCAAACCCGGCCGAGGTGACTGCCTGTCTGTAAACCTGGTCCGCCACGTCGCCCGCGGCGAATACACCGGGAATGCTGGTCGCGGTTGCATTACCCGCAAGGCCCGTATGAATATTAATGTAGGCATTGTTCATGTCTAACTGGCCGGCAAAAATCTCGGTATTCGGTGTATGGCCAATGGCGATAAACACACCTTGAAGATCGAACTCGACAGGCTCGTCGGTCTTAACGCTCTTGATTCGCATACCCGTGACCCCCATATCGTCGCCTAGCACTTCCTCCAGGGTGTGATCCCACTGAATATTGATATTGCTCTTTTCGATCACGCGCTGGCGCAGAATTTTTTCTCCGCGGAAGGTGCCTCGTCGATGCACCATGATCACTTCTGACGCGATGTTCGATAGATACAGCGCCTCTTCGAGCGCAGTATTGCCGCCGCCGATCACCGCCACTTTCTGCTTCTTATAAAAGAACCCATCACAGGTCGCGCAGGCGCTGACACCCTTACCTTTGAACGCCTCTTCTGAAGGCAGGCCAAGATAACGTGCGGAGGCACCGGTTGCGATAATCAGTGAATCACAGGTATAGATGGCCTGGTCGCCGTGCAGGCGAAACGGTTTTTCAGCCAACTCAGCGGTGTGGATGTGGTCGTAAATGACGTTTGTGTCGAATCGTTCTGCATGCTCCTGCATGCGAACCATTAAGTCAGGTCCCTGCAGCCCATGGGCGTCGCCAGGCCAGTTATCGACGTCGGTCGTCGTGGTCAGTTGGCCGCCAGCTTCGATGCCTGCGATAACCACCGGGTTAAGGTTAGCCCTTGCGGCATAAATAGCCGCGGAATAACCGGCGGGGCCGGAGCCAAGAATGAGTAATTTATGATGTACTTCTTTCATGCTGTCAGTCGCTTATAGTGCTGGTTTTTTGGGCCAAGTCTTTTGGTGAAAGGGTCTTGGTGAAAGGTTCTTGGTCAAAGTCTTTTGGTAAAAGTCTCTTGTTTCAAGTCTCTTGGTTCAAGTGTCTTGGGCCATGCTGATTGAGACAAGTGCTGCTAGTGCTGTTGTCGCAAGGCGATGAAATCAGCGCCCTGGCGGTGGCCCTTGATGATGGACCAAAGGGTTCTGCCCTGATCATCTGTTGCGTCAAGGTCATGTTTAGCGTCAATAAAAAACGGCAGGAAACGTCCAAAGTCCGCTGGTCGCATGCCACGATAGGCTCTCATTAACAGGTGAAAATCGGCGTTACCCTCATAGGCTTCCATTGTCAGGAAGGATTTCACGCGGTCATCATCCCACACTTCGTCGGTTACTTGGGGCTGGCTAGGTCCTGCCATGGGTTCTCCCTTGGGAAACAGTGATTAAAAGTTGGCATTCTACATCAGAACCAAATAACGAGATAGGCTCCTGAATGGATAGGACTTGTTTTTGCAGAGATAAAAAGGTTTATACGCGTGCCGTTGAGTTGTAATATTTAACACTTTGATTTTAAAGCTATTCCACCGAACCAACACAGGTTTCCTGAATTGGCACAACTCAAGACAACCACCAGGAATAAGCCAGATTTTTCTGAGCTGCTCGGACCCCGCTTAAAAGAGGGTGCGTTTATTGCTTTAGTCGCAACGGCACTGTTCCTGACGCTGGCATTGCTCAGCTTTGATCGTAATGATCCAGGCTGGACCTATACAGGTTCAGCGGAAATCGTGAATAACATCGTTGGTCTCAGCGGTGCCTGGATCGCGGATGTATTCCTGTTTTTCTTTGGCTTCCTGTCTTATCTGTTTCCCATGATGCTCGCGTCTCAGGCCTGGATGATCTTTCGTGAGCGGAAAACGGAAACTGAATTCAGCTGGCCTATATTCATTTTTCGCGGCGTGGGCCTGTTTTTAACGGTTGGCGCAGGGACCGCGATTGCGGCGATGCACTTTTATGGCTCAGGCCTTGCCTACCAATACGGTAGTGGCGGGGTTATTGGTTCTGAGTTTGCGGAGCTTCTGATCCCGGTATTCTCCTATGTGGGCGCCACGTTACTGCTGTTGGCGATGTTTCTTTTTGGTCTTACCGCGTTTTTGGGTATTTCCTGGCTACGGGTCATGGATGTGGCAGGCGGATTTTCCATTGAAGTGGCTGTGCGAACCCGTAACGCAAGCCATCGATCATTGGCTTTCGTTCGGGAAAAGCGAGAACTTCGGCGCAGTGCTGCGCATCGACGGGAGGTCCTGGAGAAGCACGTCGAAAAGAAGCAGCAACGCGTCGCACCGATTATCGAAGTGCCATCCGCTCAGAAGAAAGAAGAAAGCAAGCGGGTTGCCAGAGAGCGGCAGGGAAATCTGTTTCGCATTAGCGCAGTTGATGGGCTGCCAGCGCTGCACCTTTTAGATGAGCAGCAAAAAGACGAAGAACGAGGCTATTCGACCAACGACCTTGAGGCGATGTCCCGGTTGCTTGAGCTTAAACTTCAAGACTATGGGGTAGAGGCTCAAGTAGTCGCGGTATTCCCAGGACCGGTCATAACAAGATTCGAGATTCAGCCCGCCGCTGGCGTCAAGGTGTCGCGTATTTCAGGGTTGGCCAAGGACCTGGCACGCTCGCTTGCGGTTATCAGCGTCAGGGTAGTCGAAGTAATACCCGGAAAGGCGGTCGTTGGCATAGAAATCCCGAATGTGGATCGCGAAATTGTCCTGATGAGCGAGGTGCTAAAGTCCAATGCCTACGATGCGGCGCAGTCGCCACTGTCTTTGGCGCTGGGGCATGATATTGCGGGTGAACCGATCGTTGAGGATCTGGGCAAGATGCCACATCTTCTGGTCGCGGGCACGACCGGTTCCGGTAAGTCCGTGGGTATCAACGCGATGATTCTATCGATCTTGTTTAAGGCGTCGCCCGAAGATGTCCGCATGATCATGATTGATCCCAAAATGCTTGAACTGGCTGTCTATGAAGGTATACCGCACCTGCTGACGCCGGTGGTCACGGACATGAAGGATGCCGCCAATGCCCTGCGGTGGTGTGTGGCTGAAATGGAGCGTCGCTATCGCCTTATGGCGGCGATGGGGGTCAGGAATGTTGGTGGCTTCAACAAAAAAGTTCGTGATGCTAAAAAAAGGGAAGAGCCTATCCTGGACCCATTATGGCTGCCTGATCCATTCTTGGACGAGGCTGAGCAACAGGCGCCTGAACTGGAAACGCTGCCGTTCATCGTGGTGGTGATTGATGAGTTTGCTGACATGATGATGATTGTCGGCAAAAAAGTTGAACAGTTGATTGCCCGTATTGCGCAAAAGGCTCGCGCCGCAGGCATCCACCTGATTTTGGCAACACAAAGACCTTCAGTGGATGTTATTACGGGCCTAATCAAGGCCAATGTCCCAACCCGTATCGCCTTTCAGGTGTCGTCAAAAATCGACTCAAGGACGATTCTTGACCAAGGTGGCGCAGAACAGTTGCTGGGGCACGGGGATATGCTTTATCTGCCTGCAGGGTCCGCGCTACCAATCAGGGTCCACGGTGCTTTTGTAGATGACGATGAAGTACACCGGGTCGTTGAAAGCTGGAAGCAGCTAGGGGAACCGAATTATCTTGAATCAATTGTCAGTGGTGTTTCGGAGACTGAAATGCTGCCCGGAAGTGCTGGGGGAGGCGGGGGATCTGACGCTGAAGATTCCGACCCACTGTATGACGAGGCCGTGAGTTTTGTCACAGAATCCAGGC
>JABIVN010000232.1 GCA_018667205.1 Gammaproteobacteria bacterium
ATGGGAATTCCCCAACTCCAGACACTGATCGCGCTTTCTGACGAATACAATTTCATCATTGCTTCCGATGAATGCTATTCAGAAATCTACATGAACGAAGAAAACCCGCCAGCAGGTCTGTTAGAGGCCGCCAGCTTGCTTGGGCGAGACGATTACAAAAACTGCGTTGCTTTCAATTCTCTGTCAAAACGCTCCAATCTCCCTGGCCTACGCTCAGGGTACGTCGCGGGAGATGCGGAAATCATGCAAAAGTTTCTGCTGTATCGGACTTATCACGGATCTGCGATGTCCATGCACCATCAGGTGCTGAGCACACTGGCCTGGAACGACGAACAACATGTCATCGAGAACAGGCAGGTCTACAGGGATAAGTTCGCCTTGGTCGCTGACATACTTAATCCGGTCTGGCCGATGGCAATACCGGAAGCCGGGTTTTACTTCTGGCCTGAAACACCCATTTCAGATCCTGATTTTGCGGTTCGCCTGGTCCAGTTAGCCAACGTTAAAGTTCTTCCGGGAAGCTATCTGTCCAGAGCGACCGATTCAGGCAACCCGGGAACTAACCGGGTGCGAATAGCCCTGGTCGCAACACAATCGGAGTGTATCGAGGCTGCAGAACGAATAGTGGATTGCTGGCACAAAATATAACCGAGCTTCCCAGCCTGCGTTTCTGAAATAACCTCTGTCAGACAACCTCAACTGTGAATACAGCCGCGCGACGACTATACTGCGCCGCTAAACTCTAATGGGTATTGCAAATCATGTATGCGCTGGCTTTTGGCATAGGCACAAAGAATCGAAACGACGAATGGCTAGAGGTTTTTTTCCCTCGGCCTACCTTTCATCCTAACCAAACTCTTGTTGACGCTGTCACAGCGGCTACCGGTTACAGCGGTGGTAACACTGATATCGAGTTAAATACAGATCAACTGAGGACATTAGCAGACACCATTGGCGACGAGAGACAGAAGTCGATTGTCGCTCAACTGGCTTCTTCCAGCAGCCCCGTTGTGCTGACGATCATTGAATCCGATCAGGCGCTGCAGTCAACACCGGAGACTTACCTAAAGCTTCATTTGCTGTCACACCGTTGCGTATTACCGAACGAACAAAACCTGGAGGGGATTTATCCTCTACTCCCGAATGTAGCCTGGACGGAACAGGGCGCAGTCGACCTGAATGAAATTGAGGAAATGCAATTTAAGGCGCGCCTTGCAGGTAAAGTCCTCGAAGTATCCGCGGTCGACAAGTTCCCGAAAATGACCAACTATGTCATCCCTTCTGGGACCCGTATCGCGCACTCAGCCCGGGTGCGTCTTGGCGCCTATGTCGGGGCAGGAACAACCGTGATGCATGAGGGATTCATCAATTTTAACGCAGGGGCACTGGGACCCAATATGATCGAAGGTCGCGTGTCTCAGGGCGTGACCGTGAGCGGTGGAACTGACCTTGGTGGCAGTGCGAGCACGGCGGGTACCCTATCAGGTGGCGGTAACATCGTGATTAGTATCGGCAAAGACTGTTTGATTAGCGCGAACGCTGGAACCGGCATTCCACTAGGGGACCGATGCACCATTGAAGCTGGCCTCTATATCACCCCCGGCACTGTTGTTCAGATTCTGGACGAAGACAGAAACATGCTGAAGCTCGTCAAGGCTCGAGAACTGGCTGGACAGTCCGAACTGCTGTTCCTGCGGAATTCACAAAACGGCGTTGTGGAATGCAGAACCAATAGAAGTGCCATCGAGCTTAACAGCACCCTGCACAGTAACAATTAACGTTCAATAACGGGCCGAGTCAATGGCAAATTCCGACACCATCTCAGTTGCGCAACAGTTGATCCGTGAGCCATCCGTTTCGCCGGAGGATGGCCGCTGTCAACAGATCATGGCGAGCTACCTGTCCAACCTGGGGTTCACTGTAGAACACCTGCCTTTTGGTCCCGTCAAAAATCTTTGGGCAACCAGGCAGGGAGCCGTTGAGGGGCCCTTATTTTGTTTCGCAGGGCATACAGATGTGGTTCCTACCGGTCCTGAGGAAGAATGGGAGATACCCCCGTTCGAGGGTAAAGTAACAGGCGATATCCTGCACGGCAGAGGTGCTGCGGACATGAAGGGGTCTCTGGCAGCTATGTTGACTGCCACCGCTCGGTTCGTCGCGAAGGGAGATGATTATGGCGGCACTATCGCCTTTCTTATCACGTCCGACGAAGAAGACGTCGCGACAGACGGCACCGTAAGAGTCATGGATACACTAGAATCACGGGGAACCAAAATAAATTATTGCCTGATCGGTGAGCCTTCAAGTTCACAAACAGTTGGTGATGTTGTCAGGGTTGGTCGCAGGGGGTCTCTGGGTGGGACGCTTATCATCAAGGGAATCCAGGGCCATGTCGCCTATGCCAGTAAAGCAAGGAACCCTATTCATGAAAGCGCAGCAGCACTACTTGAACTAACGACGACACTCTGGGATCAAGGTAATGAGTTTTTCCCCGCAACAACGTTCCAGGTTTCGAACATCACTGCAGGCACCGGGGCAAACAATGTCATTCCTGGCGAACTTCGAGCCGAATTCAATTTCCGTTTTTCAACTGAATCAACCGAGGAATCGCTTCGACAACAAACCGAAGAAATTCTCGCACGGCACTGCGCCGACTTCCGCGTCGATTGGCGACTCTCTGGTCCACCTTTCCTAACCACCGCGGGCGCACTGATACCTGCTGTTCAGGCTGCAATACTTGATCGCTCGGGCCTGGACACAGAACTATCGACTTCTGGCGGGACTTCTGATGGCCGATTCATCGCCCCAAGGAATGTTGAAGTCGTTGAGCTTGGGCCATGCAACGCCACTATTCATCAAGTCAACGAACAGGTTTCTGTGAAAGACCTCGACGCGTTATCAGTGATCTACGAAGACATTCTTGGGACATTGCTAAGCCAATGATAGAAGGCACAGAAAACCCAGCGATACAGCCTGACGTTGAAATCTACGCAAAGCGAGTGGGGTTCAGCGATGTCGTCGAATGGCTTGAGTCCTACTTTTCAATTGATGAACAGAGAACTGTTGGCTCAACACTCAAATTGACACTGACCAAAGAGGGCAGTTCAATGACCTGCACCATTGCAGAAAATGTCGCCAAGGGTGGCTACACCTCTATCTGGTTCGATTCCAGCAGCACGCCCTGGCAAACCGATGAAGAATGCGCTCAGGACGCCTACAACCATTTTCAGGTTGAAATCCGGTGCAGCGTCGACGGCTGGACATCAGAAAGTGAAGACTCAGGCAGCTGGTACCGTTTCACCGAAAGCGGGAAGACAGTCGTGAAAG